>JAGSGK010000257.1 GCA_023955215.1 Paracoccaceae bacterium | reverse complement strand
TGAAACACGGTAGCCTGCCTCGGGATGTTCACAAACGCCGCGATGCAGTTTTGGCCCTGTCTGAAGCCCGAAAGGTCTTTGATGCGGATCAAACCATCGAAGCGCGTGAAGCTGCGATCGAAGCAAACCGTTTGTCTCCTGATTTGATTCCAGCTGCTGTGATGGCAGCGCATAGCTATATTGAGCAAGGACAGAGGAAATACGCGACACGCGTGATCAAAAAAGCGTGGGATGTATCACCGCATCCAGATCTTGCTGCAGCCTATGCCGCGGTAGAGCCCGATGAGACACCAAAGGCACGCTTGAAGCGGTTTAAGGCACTTACAAAAAGTCACGGGAACCACCCCGAGTCGAAGATGCTGTTGTCTGAGCTGCATATGGCCAACGAAGATTTTCCTGAAGCACGTCGTGCACTGGGCGATCTGTATGAAATTGACCCTACCGCGCGATCTGCAACCTTGATGGCTGCGATTGAACGAGGCGAAGGTGCTGATGATCATGTGGTGAAGGGATGGCTGACAAGCGCACTGTCATTGCCCCGTGGGCCACAATGGATTTGTGACAGCTGTCAACACATCCACGCTGAATGGGGACCAACTTGTGGCAACTGCGAGAGCTTTGATACGCTGTCTTGGAAAGCTCCACCAAAGTCAGAAGTTTCGTTGCCAAGTGGCATACAAATGTTGCCATTGATTGTGGGCACAGCGGATGAGGTCGACGCAGAAATTGCGGTTGTTGATGCGGTTGAAATTGTCGAACCGTAATTAGCTTGTGACTGAATAGAGCCTTGGTGTTTTAACTTATGGCTTTTGTTGGTGACCCCGATTGGATTCGAACCAATAACCTGCCCCTTAGGAGGGGGCTGCTCTATCCAGTTGAGCCACGGGGCCTTGGGTTTTGACTAAGCGTTGGTTCGAAGAATGTCATGTTGTTTTCAGCGAACTTGATACTTGTGGGCTTGGTGCGTTAACAATGCTCTAACAATTTCAGGAATATGCTGTGACCCCTCGTAATAAGCGTCCCCTCACTCTGCGCGATGTCTCTGAGGCATCGGGCGTTTCCGAAATGACCGTAAGCCGTGTGTTACGCAAGCGTGGTGATGTAAGCGAGGCTACGCGAAAGCGTGTCTTAGCAGCGGCGAAAGAATTGGGTTACGTCCCGAACCAAATTGCAGGATCGTTAGCATCTCAACGGGTGAACTTGGTCGCCGTTATAATCCCGTCACTTTCGAACATGGTATTTCCCGAAGTTTTGACAGGCATTAATCAGGTGTTTGAGAATACGCCTTTGCAGCCTGTTGTCGGGGTAACCGACTATATGCCTGAAAAAGAAGAACGTGTTTTATACGAAATGCTCTCATGGCGTCCATCGGGCGTGATTTTGGCTGGACTTGAGCACTCGGACGCTGCGCGCGCTATGATGCGCAATTCTGGTATTCCAATTGTTGAAGTTATGGATGCTGATGGCCTACCGATCGATTCAATGGTTGGCATTTCGCACCGCCGCGCGGGGCTTGAGATGGCACAAGCGATTCAAAAGCAAGGCTATAAAAATATTGGTTTCATGGGAACAAAAATGCCGCTTGATCACCGTGCGCGCAAACGTTTCGAAGGCTTTACTGAAGGTCTCGCCAAAGCTGGTATCGAAATCAGAGACCAAGATTTTTATTCTGGCGGTTCGGCTTTGGCGAAGGGTCGGGAAATGACCCAGTCGATGTTGGAGCGCAATCCCGATTTGGATTTCTTGTATTTCTCAAACGATATGATTGGTGCGGGTGGACTGCTTTACCTCCTGGATCAAGGTATTGATGTGCCTGGGCAAATTGGCCTTGCGGGGTTCAATGACGTTGAGCTGCTGCAAGGGTTGCCACGTAAATTGGCAACTATGGACGCCTGTCGCCTTGAGATCGGTCGTGCTGCGGCTCAAATCATCTTGGATCGAAATGCAGAAGGTACAGATGACGAACCGGTCCTTCAAACAATGTCCCCGACAATCAGCTATGGTGATACGCTGCGCCGTGATCGCAGGGTTTGATTTGGTGTGACAGAGTTCACACTTAACAATCGTGCAGCACGCCGGGTTTTCATGAACCGTCATTTGTTGACTGACACTCCGCAAGGTGATGCCGGTCCAGACGAAGTACTTGAGGTTATTCGGGGCCTTGGCTTTGTTCAACTTGATAGTATCAACACGGTTGCACGTGCGCATGACTTAATACTGTTCACGCGCAAAGCCCGCTACATACCAACCGCATTGAAAACGCTATACGAGCAAGATCACGGGTTGTTTGAGCATTGGACGCATGACGCGGCTGTCATTCCGATGGAATTTTATCCCTATTGGCAATTGCGCCGTGAGCGGGATGCAATCAAATTGCAAAAGCAGTGGAAGAATTGGCGACGCGATGGGTTTGAAGCTCAGTTGCAAGTTGTTTTGGATCAGATCCGCGAACAAGGTCCACTAAGTTCCTCGGATGTAGGCAAAGATGAAAAACGCGGATCTGGTGGCTGGTGGGACTGGCATCCGTCAAAGACCGGATTGGAATACCTTTGGCGCACTGGCGCTTTGTCTGTTGTTGGTCGTGACGGCTTCAAGAAACGTTATGACTTAACCGAACGGGTGTTAGAGAAGTCGTTGAGTGATGCCACTAACGCTCTTGATGTAGAGGCTACAATTGATTGGTGTTGTAACGGTGCCGTGGATCGTTTGGGGTTTGCGACACACACAGAACTCGCGGCATTCTGGGCGCATGTTACTACCGCCGAAGCTAAGGCATGGTGTATCGCTGCATTGGCACGTGGTGACCTCATTCAGGCCCAAGTCGAGAGTGCAGATGGTTCGTTGAAGCCAGCATATGCGCGCCCCACGTTGCCAGACGATGCAGGGCTAGATGCTGAACCAACAAGTCGATTACGTGTTCTTAGTCCTTTTGATCCCGCCTTGCGCGATCGCAAGCGCGCGGCACGCCTGTTTGGATTTCAGTATACCGTTGAGATGTTCGTGCCAGAGGCAAAACGGAAATACGGCTATTATGTTTTCCCATTGCTTGAACGAGATCGCTTGGTAGCACGTGTTGATATGAAGGCATTTAGGGATAAAGATTGCTTACATGTAAAAGCGCTTTGGCCAGAGAAGGGTGTGAAGTGGACGCCCGCGCGCGCAAACGCGTTTGAGGCGGAATTACATCGCCTGATAGACCTTGCTGGTGTCTCTAAAGTTACCTTTGAGGATGGGTGGCTTAGACTAGATGGTGCTTGAACTGAACCATGATCCGTAGGTTTCGCGCATAACATTCTTCTGCACTTTTCCCATTGTGTTTCGGGGCAATTCATCGACAACGATATAGTCGCGAGGATGTTTGAAACGTGCGACGTCGCGTTTCATGAGGGCTTTGATTTGATTAATATCAGGCCCGCTTTCCCGGCGGACCAATATGGCTAATGTAGCCTCCCCCATGTCTGCGTGTGGCACTGCAATTACGGCGCTTTCTAATACGCCCACCTGATCGTCCAAGATCATTTCAAGCTCTTTGGGGTAAATGTTGAATCCGCCTGAAATAATTAAATCTTTGCCACGACCAACGATTGTGACGTAGCCATCTTCATCCATACGAGCCAAATCACCGGTGATAAAAAAACCATCGGATCGCAATTCTTCTGCAGTTTTTTCCGGCATGTTCCAGTATCCATTGAATACATTTGGGCCCCGTACTTCGATCACCCCGATGTCACCTTTCTGCACGGGTTCGCCAGTATCCGGATCTACTATCTTCAGCGCAACACCGGGCAAGGGGAACCCAACACTGCCTGCGCGTCGTTCCCCGACAAACGGATTGGACGTGCTCATGTTCGTTTCAGTCATGCCGTATCGTTCTAACACTTTGTGGCCGGTCCGCTCTTCAAACAGCACGTGGGTCTCTGAAAGCATCGGGGCAGATCCCGAAATGAACAATCGCATATGTTTTGTTAGGCTCGCGTCAAATTTCCGGTGATCCAGCAATCGAGTGTAAAATGTCGGTACGCCCATCATCGTTGTACAGTCGCGCATAACGGCGATCACTTTTTCAACATCAAATTTTGGCAGAAACATCATCGCACCGCCTGCTGACAGCGTCACATTGGTGGTGACAAACAAGCCGTGGGTATGAAAGATTGGCAAGGCATGAAGTAAGATGTCTTGCGCTGAAAACTGCCAAAGTTCAGTCAAGGTTTCTGTATTGGAGAGTAGGTTGCCTTGGCTCAACATTGCGCCTTTAGAACGCCCTGTTGTACCCGAGGTATACAGGAGCGCTGCAAGGTCATTTGAACTGCGCTGCGCGACGTCACATGTTTTTGCTTTTGTCTTGGCTGCATCGAAAAAACTGCCGTCACCTTTTGACCCTAACGTTAGGATTTTGGCATCTGCGTTTTGCGCGATGGTTTCCAACGACGCAAAGTTCTGAGGATCACATAGAAATAGGCGGGCTCCGCTATCCGACAAGAAATACGAAACTTCAGTTGGGGCATATGCAGTGTTCAATGGTAAAAAAACAATGCCGGTCATTGCGCAAGCAGCATAGACAGCGAGTGCTG
>JAGSGK010000071.1 GCA_023955215.1 Paracoccaceae bacterium | reverse complement strand
TGACTTTAAGCGCATCCTGCTCAGCGAAGACGATTGCAGCAACGGGCCAAACGAGACCTTGGCCCTTGTCAAAATGTTGTTGAAAAAGTTTGAGAATTACGGGTCCGACACCCCAACCAAAAAACCCAACTTGGGGAGATACAGATGAACGACTTCACACTCACCAAAGACGCTGAGGGCATTGCCACAATCACTTGGGATGTCGCAGACAAAACCATGAACGTGATGTCTTTTGAGGGCCTTGAACAGCTTGATGCCCAGATCGATGACGCGTTGGCGGATGATGCAGTCAAAGGCATCGTTATCACATCTGGCAAAGACAGCTTTGCCGGTGGCATGGATTTGAACCTATTGGCCAAAATGCGCGCTGATGCAGGGGATGATCCGGCCAAGGGATTGTTTGAGGGCACGATGCGTATGCATCACCTTTTGCGCAAGATTGAGCGCGCAGGCATGGACCCAAAGACCAACAAAGGCGGCAAGCCAATTGCAACGGCCCTTCCGGGCACGGCTGCAGGTATTGGTTTAGAATTGCCCCTTTCGACCCACCGCATTTTCTGCGCCAACAACCCAAAGGCCAAGATCGGCCTGCCTGAAATTCTGGTTGGTATTTTTCCGGGTGCGGGCGGGACAACCCGTTTGGTGCGCAAACTTGGTTTGATGGGTGCCTCGTCATTGCTGCTTGAGGGTCGCATGAACGCACCTGACAAAGCGTTAAAAGCTGGCGTGATTGATGAGGTTGTTGAGGATCCGATTGCTGCAGCCCGTGCGTGGGTTCTGTCTGCAAAGGATGCCGATCTGTTAAAACCTTGGGACGCGAAGGGCTATAAATTGCCCGGCGGTGCCCCGTATCACCCTGCTGGCTTCATGAACTTTGTCGGTGCCAACGCGTTGGTTGGCGGTAAGACAAAAGGTGCCTTCCCTGCGGCCAAAGCGATGTTGTCAGCGATCTATGAAGGTGCGCTGGTTCCATTCGACACAGCCCTTAAGATTGAGGCACGCTGGTTCACCAATATCCTGATGAACCCATCCTCATCTGCGATGATCCGTTCCTTGTTCCTGAACAAAGAGGCCCTAGAAAAAGGCGCTGTGCGTCCAAAAGATGTCCCTGACCAACGCGTTAAGAAATTGGGTGTTTTGGGCGCTGGTATGATGGGTGCTGGCATTGCCCTTGTGTCGGCCCAAGCAGGCATCGAAGTAGTTTTGATCGACCGCGATCAAGAAGCCGCTGACAAAGGCAAAGCCTATTCTGCTACCTACATGGACAAAGGTATTGCCCGCAAAAAAGCGACGCCTGAGAAAAAAGAAGCGCTGCTTAGCCTGATCACCGCGACCCCTGATGTTGAAATGCTGAAGGGTTGTGATTTGATCATTGAGGCCGTGTTTGAAGACCCTGCTGTTAAGGCAGAGATCACCAAACGCGTTGAGGCCGTGATCCCAGAGGATTGCATCTTTGCCTCAAACACCTCGACCTTGCCAATCTCTGAGTTGGCAAAGGCGTCTTCGCGCCCTGAACAGTTTATCGGCATCCACTTCTTCTCACCTGTTGAAAAGATGTTGTTGGTTGAGATCATCAAAGGTGCGCAAACGGGTGATGTGGCTGTTGCCAAATCCCTCGACTACGTGCGCCAAATTCGCAAAACGCCAATCGTTGTGAACGATGCGCGGTTCTTCTACGCCAACCGTTGCATCATCCCTTACGGCAATGAAGCGGCGCGCATGGTCACTGAAGGTGTTGCACCACAGTTGATTGATAACGCTGCACAACAGCTTGGTTTCCCAGTGGGACCAATCCAATTGGGTGACGAGACCTCGATCGATCTGGGTGTGCGCATCATGAAGGCCACTAAGGCTGCCATGGGCAATGCCTATCCTGCATCTGACGCCGACGATCTGATCGTCTGGATGGAAGGCTTAGGCCGTTTGGGTCGCAAGGCCAACGCAGGCTATTTCGACTATGACGAAAAGGGCAAGCGCACAGGCTATTGGAAAGGTGTTCACGACAAGTATCCATTGGCCGCCGAGCAACCAGCCCTGCAGGAAGTTCAAGATCGTTTGATGTTCTCACAGGTTCTAGAAGCCGTACGTGCATTGGAAGAAGGCGTATTAGAAGACATCCGCGAAGGCGATGTTGGCGCGATCCTTGGTTGGGGTTTTGCCCCTGCCACTGGTGGCCCATTCAGCTACTTGGACATCATCGGGACGCCATATGCGGCAGAACGCTGTGACCAGTTGCAGGCAGAGTACGGCGATCGTTTTGAATGCCCTGCCCTTCTGCGCGAGATGGCGGGTAAAAACCAAACCTTCTATCGCCGCTTTGGTCCAAAGGACGAAGCCGCAGCATAAGACCTTTAAAGCCCCCGTTCATTCGGGGGCTTTTCATTCCTAGTGCAGCAATCGCCGCGCTGCATTTTGCAAAAATGCGATCTCTTGGGCATTTTCTGACAGTTCTATCGCATTTTCAAAGCTCACCTTAGCCTCTGTAATCCTGCCAGCCCGTGCCAGCAGATTGCCCATCGCCGCATGGTAGGGTTGATAGGTTTGGATTTTGGCGACCGTTGCGACCTTTTCCATGATCGCCAATGCCGCGTCTGGTGTTTGTGCATACGACACCGCGACAGCAAGATTGACCTGCACAACAGGTGAGGGCTGCATCGCATGCAACAGTTCATACAGCGCCACGATTTCCGTCCAATCAGTTTGATCCCACGCAGGGCTTTGCGCATGAACGGCACTGATCGCGGCCTGAATTTGGTAGGGTCCGATGCCCTGTTTTGGCAGCGTCTCTTTCAATATCGCGACACCCTCTTGGATTTTCTCGCGGTCCCAACGTTTGCGGTTTTGATCCTCTAGCGCGATCATTTCACCGGCGGGCCCAACACGTGCGTTTCGCCGTGAATCGTGCAGCAACATCAACGCCAGCAAACCTGCGGCTTCGCAATCGTTTGGCAAAAGCGCGGCAATGATCCGCGTGAGGCGGATGGCCTCGCCAGACAAATCACTGCGCAACACTGCGGTGCCGCTGTTGGCAGAATACCCCTCGTTAAAGATCAAATAAAGCACGCTTAGAACAGCAGAGGTGCGTTCGGGCACGTCCGCATCTTGGGGAACTTCGTATGGGATCCCCCCGCGCGCAATCTGTTGTTTGGCCCGTGTGATCCGCTTTTGCATTGAGGACGGTTTGTCCAAAAACGCCGCAGCAATCTCATCAATCGACAACCCGCCCAAAGTGCGAAGGGTCAGCGCCACTTGGCTTTTACGCTCAAGCGCGGGATGGCAGCAGGTAAAGATCATATCAAGCCGCTTGTCAGGGATCGTTTCCGTCATAGGATCGTCCAAGGAGCGATTTTCCAGTTCCAGCAGATAGGCGATTTCGTTTTCTTTGCGTGCAAAGTTTTGGGCACGGCGCAATTTATCCAGCGCCTTGCGCCGCGCAACAGTGATCAACCACGCACTTGGGGACCTTGGCAGACCATTCTTACCCCAATGATCCAGCGCAGAGATCACCGCCTCTTGCAGGCAATCCTCTGCCAGTTGCAGATCATTCAGGCCACTGACCAATGAAGCAAGGATACGCCCCCACTCTTCACAAACGGTTCGTTCAATCACCTGTTCGGTTGAGAGTGGAGGGAACATGCTTTGATCCGATGACTTAAGCGGGGATTATGTGTCCCAGACCATGACTGGACGCACTTCGATGCGGCCAAATTCAGATGTTGGGATCATGGCCGCATATTTCAGTGCCTCATCCATATCAGTGCAATCTAGCAGGTAATAACCGCCCAATTGTTCCTTCGTTTCCGCGAACGGACCATCAATTGTTTCCGCTTTACCTGCACGCACAGACACGGTTGTTGTCGTGTCAGCACCCTGCAGCGCGTCACCCGCCACAAACTTGCCATCGGCTTTTACGGTTTGGGTGAAATCGCCGTAGCCCTTCATGAACATCCCAAATTCAGGGGTTCCGGGCTTTGGTCCAGAGTTCGGGGCAGAATAAATGAGACACATAAATTGCATGATATTTTCCTTGGTTTGAAACAAGAGCACTGCACCCTTGTACCCCTTAGACGAACGGGGATTGTCCAGACCGACATTAACACCGAAAAAATATCAATCGACCCACATTTGGGGGGATTGAAACGAAACAGCACTGGCCGTTGCCGGACCAGTGCTGCGAATAGGGAAAGAAATGGGGTCGCTTAGGCTGCTTGGGCGTGTGCCGCTGTGTTGTCTTCCATCATCAAACATTCAGCCAAGAATGTTGCGTCTTTTACTGACAGGACCTCATATGCGTTTTGATCGCGGTTTAGCATCGTGTCCAAAGAAACGCAGCTGGCTGGGCAATGTGCAAGAAGATTGCCTTCGGCGTAGATCACTTGTTCCGCTTCAAAGGTCAAAGTGATGACTTCAATTTGGTCACTTGGTGCGCGGCGTGTGATGCCACGGACGCCAACCAATGAAAGTGCAGGAACAACCGCATATGGATCGCCGTGCTGGTCAAGCGCCGCTTCGCTTTCGATCATAAGACCTTGATCCGCGAGCACTGTCATTTCAGCGTAGTTGCCCAAAGCGCCGGCTGGGATGTGAACTGGCCACATGCGCTCAGCGGTCCAAGGCGCATCGACCCATGCCATTGAGCGGCTGACTTCGGTAACTTTTTGCATACCGTGGTCGAATGTCAGGACAAGGTCACCAACAGCGATTGCATTGACCTGACGCCATCCCATCGATGTTGCGACGCGTGTTCCAGAAGTGAGGCCTGTGGTCATGATGTTTAGGCCGCCATCATAGGCACCCGTTGTTTCCATCATCCGACGCGGCGGTGTATTTTTATTCCAACCAAACATATTTTCCATCCCCATGGTGTGAAGCGCTGAGTGGCAGATCCGTAGTTTCGGAACCCAGCGCCGATTAAGCAGTGAGTTCAGATGCTATGATTCTCATGACACTGCTTGGTCATAATCGGGGCGTAATTGGGGCATTGTTTCGCCACACTGCGCCAATCTTTTGGCATCCAGAGAATTCATCTAAAAGTAGAAACAAATTTGGGGGAATATTAATTTTCTTTGCCCAAATCTGACGTCACTTGAAGGAATAACCGAATCTGTTGATGTCCTGCGCGCATGCCGTTTGGACGGCTGCGCGTGACGTTTCGGTATAATAGCTTTGGTAATCTGCCCTGCGCTCGGACTTGTTCACGTGCTCAAGCGCCAGATCGAACCTCAAATAATCGATCAATGGCAACACGTCCTGCGCGAAGTGTTCGATCCGTATGTAAGCGTTGCTGCGCTCTTTGCCCGCAGCATCCGTCATATAATGGCTGGCCGGTGTGGCGCTAAAGCTCGCAAGGATTGCGGCATCTTGAACAAAGTCTGTGAACGATTTCGTCCGCGCTAATGTGACCGCCTCATGTTTAAACGATTGTTTTTGCAGCCAATGGTAATAGCTAACCATCCGATCCCAAGGGTTGCGCACCAATGTGAAGATAAACGCGTCATCCATCTGCGCCGGTGTCACCAGCCCATCAACATCCGCCAAGGTCGAGTGTTTCCACAGCCGCCCCGCTGTCTTCACATCCCGCAACCGCTTGCGCCGTTTCACCGCTTTGGGCGTGTCGCCCAGCATGATGTCATCCTTCATCGCACGCGCCTCAAGCGCCAGCGCCATCGAGGTGCCAGCGGTTTTGGGGGCATGCGCGAAGATGTATTTGCGGCCAAGACTGATAATCATGCGGGTACTCTACTCTCACAAACCACATTCGTTGAGCGGTTTTTACCAATGATCAGACAGTGTCGGATTAATGACTCACTCTTTGGAACGCACCGCGATGATCCCGCCTGCGACCATGATCAGGGCAATCCCCGCCATCATAATCGGTGTGATGGATTGCCCCATCAACAACCACGCAAAGAACGGGCCGAAGATCATGATGGAATATTCCAACACCGACACTTGGCTGGCTTCGCCCCACTGATAGGCGCGGATCAATAGGAAAACGCCGGCCACCGAAATAACGGCCTGCATCGCAATATATGGAAATACGGTTTCAATCGGCCAAACCAAACCACGCAGCAGGAACCCATCTGCACCGTCTGGCACAACGGGTGCCCAGATCGTCAGACCTACCAGTGCCAATGTTCCGATGACGAATTGAACGATCATGATACCTGCAAGCATCGAGATCGTGCTTTCCTCTGAACATAAAATGCGGGTCGCCATTGAGCCAGTTGCATAGATCAATCCGCCTGCCACAGGCATCATCATGATCCAGCCCGGTGCGCCGTCTTGGACGCCAAGAACCAAAAGGATCCCGCTAAAGCCGATAGCCACCGCAATCACGCGCCATTTGCCAATCGTCTGCTTCAGGACAAACGCACTGATCAGCAGCACAAAAATGGGAGAGGTGAACAGGCCCGCCAAGGATTGCGCGATGGGCATAAAGGCAAGTGACCCAAAGTACAGCATTAGGCCCGTCGCTGTCAGTAGGCTGCGCACAGCAACCGCCCAGAACCGTTTCGGGCGCATCGTGCCCAAACCCATCATAGACATAAGACAGATCAACGGGATCGCCATTGAGGCGCGAACGGCAAGGAACTGCCAGATGCTGATCTCTTCGGCCACGGTGGCGACAAAGTTATCAACGAACCCCAAAAGGACCATCGCACCGATCATACACAGGGCTGCCGCCATTGGCCGCGTCTGAATGTCTGATGGGGTTGGAATAGCGTTCATATAAGAAGACTTTGCTTTTCAGTTCATTGTACTTGCAATATCCTGTTTTCCACACGATTCAAGCGTTGTGATCACGCGAAGGGGAGAGCGCATATGGGCTGGATGAACGACGAAACAGGTTTGGGCAAATGTCCTGCCAACTATGTACCACTTACGCCGCTGTCGCATTTGCGCCGCGCCGCCCATGTTTTTGCCACCCGCACCGCTGTAATCTATGGCGATCATCGTGTGACATATGCCCAGTATTATGAACGCTGCACCCGCCTTGCCGCTGGTTTGGCTGATATGGGTGTGACCTCTGGCGATGTGGTTGCCACCTTGATCCCCAACCTTCCCGCACAGGCAGAGGCACATTTTGGCGTGCCCGCATGTGGCGCGGTATTGAACACGATCAACACGCGCCTAGACGTCGATACCGTTGCCTATATTTTTGAACACGGTGAGGCCAAGGTGATCTTAGCCGACCCACAGTTCGTAGAATTGGCCGAAGCTGCCATTGCACGCCTTTCAGGCCCAAAGCCTATGATTGTTGAAGTGCCAGACGCGGCCAACGGTTGGCCTGCATCTGGGCGTCACAAGACATACGAGGATATGTTGGCTGCTGCGGACCCTACATTTGAATGGGTCATGCCAGAAGATGAATGGGAAAGCCTTGCGCTGAACTATACCTCCGGCACCACAGGTCGCCCCAAAGGCGTCGTTTATCATCACCGTGGTGCCTATCAGATGACAATGGGTACTGTGATTTCATGGCGCATGGTTATGCATCCTGTGTTCATGGCGATTGTACCGCTGTTTCATTGTAACGGCTGGAACCACACATGGATGATGCCCGTCATTGGTGGAACGTTGGTTTGCTGTCGCGATATCACTGCAGGCGCAATTTATAATGCCATTGCAGATGAAGGTGTGACCAATTTTGGCGGCGCGCCGATTGTGTTGAACATGATCGTCAATTCACCTGACAACGAGCGCCGCGCATTCGATCACAACGTGGAAGTGTTCACCGCTGGTGCCCCACCAGCGCCTGCCACCTTGGGCAAGATCGAGGCACTTGGGTTTAATGTAACCCAAGTTTACGGCCTGACCGAAAGCTATGGCCACGTAACAGAATGCGTGTGGCGAGCTGAGGACTGGGATGACTTGGATCAAGCGGCCAAGGCGGCGATCAAAGCCCGCCAAGGTGTTGCGATGCCGATGATGGAGCACATCACCGTCATGGACGATCAAATGGTCCAAGTGCCAATGGACAGCACAACCCAAGGCGAAATCGTCATGCGCGGCAATTCCATCATGAAGGGGTATTTGAAAAACCCTGAAGCGACAGCAAAAGCCTTTGCTGGCGGGTATTTCCACTCCGAGGATTTGGCCATCCAACACCCTGACGGCTATATCCAGATTGCAGATCGCGCCAAAGACATCATCATTTCAGGCGGTGAAAACATCAGTTCTGTTGAAGTCGAAGGTGTCCTAATGGGTCACCCAGACGTATCACTGGCTGCTGTTGTGGCCAAACCTGATGAGAAATGGGGCGAAGTGCCTTGTGCCTTTATTGAGTTGAAAGAGGGATGCACAGGCGACGAGGCCGAAATGATCAGCTTTGCCCGCCAGACCTTGGCCAGCTTCAAAGCACCAAAGATGGTGGTGTTCCAAGAGCTGCCAAAAACCTCAACAGGTAAGATCCAGAAATTTGAGCTGCGCACAGCAGCCAAGGATTTCTGATCCCACGATCACCTGCTGGGTGATTTCATTTCCCAAGTTCACGCCTCTGCGTTAGCTTGGGATAAATAACAGGCAGAGCAGCCCAATAACCTATGACCGCACTTGCTAAATATGATCGATTAGAAGCCACAGGTCTGTGGCGTCCCTCCCCGCAAGAACAGCGGCGCGAGGTGATTGTATCTATTGGCGATGCCACTCTGATTATCAGCGATATGAATGATCAGGCGATTGCGCATTGGTCCTTGGCTGCGGTGGATCGGTATGGATCATCCACATCACCCGCTGTATTTCACCCAGATGGTGATCCCGGTGAAACGCTTGAGTTGATGGATTCAGAGGCCGAAATGGTCGATGCGATTGAGACATTGCGCAAAGCGGTGTCCAGAACCCGACCCAAACCAGGGCGGCTGCGTTGGTTGGGTGCTGCAGTTTCCGTTGGTGCCGTCGCTGCCGCGTTGATTTTCTGGCTGCCCGGTGCTTTGCAAAAACACACACTAAGCGTCGTTCCTGATGTGACCCGCATAAAGATTGGTGATGCACTGCTGACCCGTATTGAACGGATCGCTGGTAAACCGTGCCAAGCACGCCCTGCAGCCCCTGCCCTAAAAACGCTGGCTCTGCGCACCAAGACCAAGGAACTGATCGTGCTGCGCTCAGGCCTGACGGACAGCCTGTATTTGCCCGGAGGCAAGGTGCTGGTGAACAAGGTGTTGGTCGAAGACTATGACGAACCGGATGTTATTGCCGGCTTTATCCTAGCCGAACAAGTGCGCGGACAAACAAGTGACGCACTGGATGAGATGCTAAGTCATGTGGGGTTACGGGCGACCTTTACCTTGCTGACAACAGGCAACCTGCCGTCTCAAGCGCTTGATGATTACGCAGAGACGGTGATCAGCTCACCTCGTCCCCAAGCGGATGAAACCGCGCTATTGGCAGCCTTCAAAGACGCCAACATTCGCAGCACGCCTTATGCAAAGGCCATTGATGTGACAGGCGAAAGCACCGTTGGCTTGATTGAGGGCGATCCTGTTTCAGGTACCCTAAGCCAGCCATTGCTGCGCGACAGTGATTGGCTGCGCCTTCAGGCGATCTGCGGCAACTAACGAAAAAAGGCGCACCTTGCGGCACGCCCTTTCCCAATTCTAAACTTAACTATGAACCTTAACGCAGTGATGCGTTGTGGTATCCTGATGCGCGCAGTTTGGACAAAACACCGTTGATGTTTGAACCAAATGGGCCTGCAATAACCATGCGATAGGTTGCGCCGCCGCGTGTGTATTTACCGATACGAACAGGCAGACCCATACGTTGGATGCGCTTGGCAACTGTTTGTGCGCTGTCTTGCTGGTTGTAGGTGCCCACTTGAACATATTGCGACGTTGCTGCGACTGGTTTTGGCTGAACGGCAGGGGCCGAACGGCTAGAGATCACCGGCGCGCGCACCGTAGTTGACGCACGATTGCGCAGAATGCGTTTGACCAATTGACCATTGTCGCGGCGTACAATCGAAACTGTGCCAAGGTTGCGGGTTTGCGTGGCCACATCCAAATACGGGTAAACCAAAGGGGTCGATGCAGTGACATCGCGCCCATCGGCTGTGTTGATCAAGCGACGTGGTACCGTTTGCGTCCAAATCAACTTCATCTGTGCATTTCCAGCCAATGACTGTTCCGCACGTTGTGGGTTTAAACGATCGTCATTCCACACTGGACGGTACCCATGAGGGATCGGCAGCTGCTGTGTGTTTTGGCGGTTCACGACCACATGTTTGGGTGCAACGCGTGTTGCACCGCTGATGGTGTTAACCTGTGTACCATAGCTGCGCGGGGCTGTCGCAACTTGAGCGCGGTGCGTTGTAACAATGCGGCGTGTTGGCTGAGCGATGGCGCGGGGGGCAGCCGTCGCAACATTTGCACGTGGCGTATAGTGAAGTTGGGTTTGTGGACCACACCGCACACCGCTGCGAGTGGCTGTGCCACCGTTGCATGCGTTGGCGACACGTGCACCCGTCTGGGCCACGGACACTACTTTGCGCTTTGCAACGGCGCGTGGCGCTGGCTGCACGGCAATGGCTTGTGGCGCAGCAGCGGCAATCACTGGTTTGCGCACTGGTGCAGGGCGGCGCACGTTCACGCGGTTTACTTTGCGCTTTGGTGCTGCAGCAACGGCAATGGGTTTGCGTACCTTAGGCTTTACTGCAACTGGCGCAGTGGCCTTTGGTGCATCCAAGGTGATTTGGACTGGTGCCTTTGCCTTTGGGGCAGCGGATGCAACAGCACCCGGATTCGATGGGGTTTGGCCACAGATCTGATTGCGAGCCCGCGAGACCCGTGGAATCCAAGATACGTTGCCACTGATGCCGGCGCGTACATAAACGCAGCCACGGCTATCAACATATTGCGTGCCTTTATAAGAACTTGACGGAAATTCCGCTGGCTGATCGGCATCGCGCAAGTTTTGCGCACTTGTTACTGTAACTCCACTTGCCGCAACGAGTGCAGCCAAAGCTATAACTCTGGTAATCTTCATCTGAGCCCCCACTAGATATGGTGGGCAGATTGCCTGAGAACACAGATTTTGTCCAGAGAAACCCTTGAAATAAAGGGAATGTTACCGAATTTGGGCGGAAATTCTACTTTGTTCCGAACATCCGGTCACCCGCATCGCCCAATCCCGGAATG
>JAGSGK010000127.1 GCA_023955215.1 Paracoccaceae bacterium | reverse complement strand
GCTGTGAATGCTGAAGCTCGCCGCAAAAGGTGAGCTCTTTATTAAAAATGCTGGAATATGGGGCAGCGACATGAAAATTGAACGTAAATTTACCACGGCTGGAAAAGATGCTTATGCATCTTTGGATTTTGTCACGACGGTTTCTGAAATCCGTAACCCGGATGGAACCATCGTATTCCACCTCGACAATGTAGAAGTGCCAAACAGCTGGAGCCAAGTTGCCAGCGATGTGATCGCTCAAAAGTACTTTCGGAAAGCTGGCGTGCCTTCGCGCATGAAGAAAGTAAAAGAGAAGAATGTCCCTGAATTCCTTTGGCGCTCTGTTCCTGATGGCGACGATGTTGAGTTCGGTGGCGAAACTTCTTCCAAACAAGTTTTTGACCGCCTTGCTGGCGCGTGGACATACTGGGGCTGGAAGGGTGGTTACTTCACCACGGAAGCGGACGCACAGTCCTATTTCGACGAAATGCGCTATATGCTGGCATCCCAACGTTCTGCGCCAAACTCCCCACAGTGGTTTAACACAGGTCTTCACTGGGCATACGGCATCGACGGTCCGGCCCAAGGGCACCATTACGTTGATTACAAAACCGGCGTTCTGACAAAATCCACTTCCTCATACGAACACCCACAGCCGCACGCCTGCTTTATCCAATCTGTCTCTGACGATTTGGTGAATGATGGTGGCATCATGGACCTTTGGGTTCGTGAAGCGCGTTTGTTCAAATATGGCTCTGGTACGGGCACAAACTTCTCATCTTTGCGCGGGGCAGGCGAGAACCTATCTGGTGGCGGTAAATCATCAGGCTTGATGGGCTTTTTGAAAATTGGTGACCGTGCAGCCGGTGCGATCAAATCTGGCGGTACAACACGTCGCGCGGCCAAAATGGTTATCGTTGATGCAGATCACCCTGATATTCAGGATTTCATCAACTGGAAAGTGATTGAAGAGCAAAAAGTGGCGTCCATCGTTGCTGGCTCTAAGATGCACGAACAGAAGTTGAACGCGATCTTTGCAGCGATCAAAGCATGGGACGGCGCAGTTGCCGATGCTTATGAGCCAAAGGTTAACCCACAGCTAAAAGAAGCAGTGCGTGACGCGAAAAAAGTAGCGATCCCAGAAACATACGTCAAACGCGTGTTGGACTATGCAAAACAGGGTCACACGTCCATTGAATTCCCAACATACGACACCGATTGGGATTCCGAGGCGTACTCATCCGTTTCAGGACAAAACTCTAATAATTCTATCCGCGTGACAAACGCATTCTTGACTGCTGTTGAGAAAGACGCAGATTGGGAATTGATCAACCGTAAAGACGGTAAGGTCACAAAAACCATCAAAGCACGCGACTTGTGGGAACAAGTTGGGCACGCTGCATGGGCTTGTGCCGATCCGGGCATCCAATACCACGACACTGTAAACGAATGGCACACTTGCCCAGAAGATGGTGCGATCCGCGGATCTAACCCATGTTCTGAATACATGTTCCTAGACGACACGGCCTGCAACTTGGCTTCGATGAACTTGCTTACCTTTCTTAAGGATGGCGAATTCCAAATCGAAGACTATATGCACACTGCGCGCTTGTGGACAGTGACATTGGAAATCTCGGTAATGATGGCGCAATTCCCATCAAAAGAGATCGCGCAGCGCTCATACGACTTCCGCACTTTGGGTCTGGGCTATGCGAACATCGGCGGTTTGCTGATGAACATGGGCTATTCATACGACAGTGACGAGGGTCGCGCGCTTTGTGGTGCTTTGACAGCTGTCATGACTGGTGTTGCATACGCAACTTCCGCTGAGATGGCTGGCGAGTTGGGCGCGTTCTCTGGCTACAAGAAGAACGAAGAACACATGCTGCGTGTCATGCGCAATCACCGCAAAGCGGCCCACGGCGCTGTTGATGGATATGAAGCACTTGCAGTGAAGCCTGTGCCTTTGGATCACGCCAACTGTCCAGATGCACGCTTGATCGATATGGCAATGTCCACTTGGGACGAAGCCTTGCAGCTTGGTGAAAAGCACGGTTACCGCAACGCGCAGACTTCGGTTATTGCCCCGACCGGCACAATCGGTTTGGTCATGGATTGTGATACAACAGGGATCGAGCCAGACTTTGCTTTGGTAAAATTCAAGAAATTGGCTGGCGGTGGTTACTTTAAGATCATCAACCAATCCGTTCCAGCAGCACTAGAAAAGCAGGGTTACGGTTCTGCGCAAATCGAAGAAATCGTTGCATATGCGGTTGGTCACGGTTCCATCGGCAATGCGCCGGGGATCAACCACACCACATTGGCAGGTCACGGTTTTGGACCAAATGAATTGGCAAAAGTTGATGCGGCTCTAGAAAGCGCCTTCGACATTCGCTTTGTATTCAACCAATGGACATTGGGCGAAGAGTTCTGCACCCAAGTTCTTGGTATTCCCGAAGCTAAGCTGAACGATCCAACATTTGATTTGCTGAAATCCCTTGGTTTCTCCAAAGCTGACGTTGACGCGGCCAACAACCACGTATGTGGGACAATGACCGTTGAGGGTGCACCGCACTTGAAAGAAGAGCACTACAGCATCTTTGATTGTGCAAACCCATGCGGCAAAACTGGTAAACGTTACCTATCCGTCAATAGCCACATCTACATGATGGCTGCGGCGCAATCGTTTATCTCTGGTGCGATCTCTAAAACGATCAACATGCCAAACGATGCAACGATTGCAGACTGCCAGAAGGCCTATGAATTGTCATGGTCTTTGGGTGTGAAAGCAAATGCGTTGTACCGCGATGGTTCCAAACTATCCCAACCACTTGCTGCATCTTTGGTCGAAGACGACGAAGACGCACAAGAAATCTTCGAGAGTGGCTCAAACCACGAAAAAGCAACTGTCCTTGCTGAGAAGATCGTTGAGAAGATCATCGTCAAAGAGATCATCAAGTCGCACCGCGAAAAGATGCCTCAGCGTCGCAAGGGTTATACGCAGAAAGCCAACGTTGGGGGCCACAAGGTCTACCTACGTACGGGCGAATATGAAGACGGCAATCTTGGTGAAATCTTTATTGATATGCACAAAGAGGGCGCAGGATTCCGCGCGATGATGAACAACTTTGCAATCGCGGTGTCTGTTGGTCTGCAATACGGCGTGCCACTCGAAGAGTTCGTTGATGCCTTCACATTCACTAAGTTTGAGCCAGCGGGTATGGTTCAAGGCAACGACAGCATCAAATCTGCGACCTCGATCCTTGATTACATCTTCCGTGAATTGGCAGTGTCCTACCTTGATCGCACCGATCTTGCTCATGTCCAACCTGAAGGTGCGTCTTTCGACAGCCTAGGTGGCGGTGAGCAAACTGGTTCAAGTAATGTGTCAGAAGTTTCTGACACAACAGCGAACAAGTCTTTGGAAGTGCTGAAACAAATCAGTTCAACCGGTTACTTGCGCAAGCGTTTGCCACAAGATCTTGTTGTCTTGCAGGGTGGTATGGCTGACGCAAATGCACAGCTTGCTGGCGCAGATCCGGTTGGTGCCCTTCAAACTCTGGTTCCAGAAGTGGCGGCTGCTGTTTCCGCTGGATCAAGCACTGCAATCAGCAGCGGTGGCGTGGCAATGGACGCGCGGGTCAAAGCAAAGATGCAAGGCTATGAGGGCGAAGCTTGTGGCGAATGTGGGAACTATACTTTAGTGCGTAACGGTACGTGCATGAAGTGTAACACATGCGGCGGCACATCCGGCTGTAGCTAAGAAACTAAGGATCCGGGGCGGGTGCGCTCGCCCCTGACGCTGACTGAGCCACAGGCATAAAACAAATAGAGCGGTATTCATAATTGAGCTCAGTAAGCGAACCTAGGGGCATCCACGCGGTGCCCCTTTTTTCTTGATCTCAAAGGCTAAAATCGAATTTGAGTTGGCGAGTTGATCCAAGCATATTGATTTTGGCACCCATGACGGTTTCAGCTTTCAGCACCACTTCGGCAGCCGCGCGGGCATCTTCGCCTGCGTCATGGTGTTGAAACTCTAGCCCAAGTGCTGTTTTGAGATGTCCCAAGCCATGACCACCATTGCCTTTGAACTCAGGCCACGCTTTGCGGGCGATCTTGACGCTATCGAACCACACTGACTTTAAGATCGGTTGCCCAGTCAGTTTGCAGGCAGCATCGAACGCTTTTTCATCAAAGCGACTATGCTGAACAAGGGGGTGCGTTTCCATCGTTTGGCGCAGTTGAGGCAGTATTTCTGAGAAATCTGGCGCACCAAAAACCGTGCTAGCATCGATACCGTGCAAACGTGTATTCCCATCACCGAACGGGGATCGGGGATCAATGTAGGTGCTGTATGTGTCGATTGAGCCGTCGAATTGGACAAAAGCGAGCCCAATTTGGCAGATGCTTGCGCTTTCGTAACCAGCTGTTTCCACGTCAACAGCAATGAACCTGACGGTGCCTGGTTTTGGTGCGGTGAATGCTGGTTGTTGCTGGTTTGATATGTCGATTTTTTGGTCCATGCGGAAGTTTGACACGCTTTTGCATGTGGTACAAAGGGGATGTGCGAATTTGAGGCTGCGGGAAGCAGATCGAAGACTGGTACATCTCCCAGAAACGGTGAATACTTTGATGCAAGTGATGAGGCGTAATTACCCCTGCGCCTGATCTATCCTAAAACAGAGGTGCGACCTTGAATATCCTGTTCATAATGTATGACCAACTGCGGTTTGACTATCTAAGCTGTGCAGGCCACCCGCACCTGGAAACGCCAAATTTTGATCGTGTGGCAGCCCAAGGCGTTCGGTTTACCAACGCCTATGCCCAATCCACAATTTGCGGTGCTAGTCGGATGAGCTTTTACACTGGGCGCTATGTTTCATCGCACGGGGCTGCATGGAACGGTTTCCCTTTACGGGTCGGTGAACAGACGCTGGGTGATCACCTGCGCAAAGCGGGTATGGAATGCTGGCTCATTGGCAAAACACATATGAAGGCAGACGCGGAAGGAATGGCGCGCCTTGGTCTTGCCCCTGACAATGAGATTGGCGCGCGCCAAGCTGAATGTGGTTTTGATGCTTGGATCAGGGATGATGGCCTTTGGGGGGCTGGGCCTGATGGCTTTTACGACGAAAAACGTTCGCCCTATAACGAATATCTTAAAGGCAAAGGATATGAGTCTGAAAATCCTTGGGCTGATTTTGCCAATGCAGGCATTGATAATGAGGGGAACAAGGCAACGGGTTGGATGTTCGATAATGCCGACAAGCCTGCCAATATTCGCGAAGAAGACAGCGAGACGCCATGGTTAACCCGTCAAACCATCGATTTCATGGATCAAGCGCGCGACACCGGCAAAGGCCCATGGTGTGCGCATGTCAGCTTTATCAAGCCGCATTGGCCCTACATTGTACCAGCGCCTTACCACAACATGTTTGGCGAACAGCATGTGCCAGCCCCTGTGCGCGATGACGTCGAACAGGTCGATCCACAGCCAGTTTTTGGCGCGTATATGCAAAACAAGATCGCAACTGCATTTCAAAGTGAAGAGGTCCGCAAAAAGGTGATCCCAGCCTACATGGGGCTGATCAAACAATGCGATGACCAGCTTGGTGTTTTGCTTGATCACCTTGAGGATACGGATCAGTTGAAGGACACGATGATCGTTCTAACGTCTGATCATGGTGACTATTTGGGCGACCACTGGTTAGGTGAAAAAGATCTATTTCATGACCCATCTGTGAAAATTCCGATGATTGTTTTCGATCCACGCAAAGAGGCAGACGCAACTCGCGGCACCACAAATGATGCGCTGGTAGAAGCAATTGATCTGGTCCCAACATTTGTCGATGCAGCTGGCGGGAAGATTGCGAAGAACATCCTTGAGGGGCGCTCGCTCGTACCACTGCTAAATGGCGAAACGCCGGAATGGCGCGAAGTTGCGATTTCTGAGTTCGATTATTCACCAACACCGCAAGGCGTGAAACTTGGATTAGAACCCAATGACTGCCGTTTGTTTATGGTGTTTGATGGTCGCTACAAACTAATGCATGCGATGGGTGGATTGCGTCCAATGCTATTTGACCTGCAGGAAGACCCTGACGAGTTGAATGACCTTGCAAAGGATGAAGGGCATGATGACATATTCGAAATGATGTATGCACATCTTGCCCATTGGGGGCGGCGTAATGCACAGCGTGTCACCAAGACGGATGAGGATATTATCAACATGCGCGGCAAATCTTTGCGCAAAGGTATCCTGCCATTTATGGTGGATGGCAGTGAGGTTCCCGAAGAGTTGTTGGAAAAATACAGCGGACCGGCAACGCAGCGATACGTTGAGGACTGAAGTCATCCATAGACTTCAATGATTTTTATTATGGGGATATCTGAATTGTGATATCCTCGATGATCTTCACGCGGGAAATTTAGGTGCAGGGGTAATTGTACCTTCGCAGGCCCCAAAGCCGATTTGATACCCTTCACCTTGGGCTGCCCCATGAAGTGTAAGTGTATCGCCATCATCGATGAAAGTTCGCGTTTCACCAGTATCGAGCGTGATTGGCTCTTTACCGCCCCACGACAGCTCCAAAAGACTGCCTCGTTCATGTTTTTCGGGCCCCGAAATGGTGCCCGATCCAATCAAATCACCAGCCTGCATCGCACAGCCTGAAGAAGCATGGTGCGTCAATTGTTGTGCTGCTGAGTAATACATTTGATTGTAATTTGTGCGCGTAATTGTAGTGGCCGATTTCCCTGCGGGTGCAATTGAGGCAGACAGATCAATGTCAAAGAGCATCGGCTTAGGTTCCGCAAGATAAGGTAATAAATCTTTTTCTCGATCGGGTGTAGATGTGCGAAACGGCTCTAGTGCAGCTTGCGTCACGATCCATGGGCTGATCGTTGTTGCAAATGCTTTGGCTTGGAAGGGACCCAAAGGTTGGTATTCCCATGCTTGGATATCGCGGGCGGACCAATCGTTCAGCAAAACATAGCCAAAGATCATCTCGTCGGCTTGCGCAACCGTGATCGGTTGCCCCAATGGGTTTGAACCGCCAACGATGGCCCCAATTTCTAGCTCGATATCCAAACGCTGACAGGGGCCAAAGGATGGCATGTCTGCATCGGCGGCTTTCATTTGACCGTTTGGCCGTGTGATTTTGGTGCCAGAGACGACGACAGAAGATGCGCGTCCGTTATACCCAATCGGGATGTGCAGCCAATTCGGCGGAAGTGCATTTTCGGGACCTCTAAACATTGTGCCAACGTTTTGGGCGTGATGTTTGCCTGAATAAAAATCAGTGAACTCTGAAACCGCGAACGGCATGTGCATTTCGACATTTGCTTGGGGAACGAGGAATTGGCGAAGCGTGTCTTGGTGTTTGCAACCTTCTGATAGCAGCGTGGTCAATGTGTTGCGCAGCTCGTTCCAAACGGCGGGTCCAAGTTCCATGACGTCGTTCCAAAACGGCAGATCAAAGCTGGGTTCTTCATCAAGTTGCACCAGCTCGGTCTGTTCTAGGGCGGCCATATCAAGGATCATGTCACCAATGGCGACGCCGCACCTTGGGTCATCCCCGTCGATCGAGAACACACCGTATGGCAGGTTGTTCAAGGGGAAGGGGGTCTTGGCGCTGTTTGCGCTGTCCACCCAAGATCGCAGCAAGGTCATGCGGTGTCCTTTGGTTTTGAAATTGTGATTGAGTGATCTGACAAACGGTTCTTCTTATAGCAGATAAGTGATGTCATTTTTTACCTGTTGTACCATCGAATTTCTTTTCCAAGTCGGCCCAACAGTCAATGTAGTCATCCTGTAAAGGTGCCTCATTCGCTGCGAACTCTGTCAGGTGCTGCGGGAAACGTGTTTCAAACATGAACGACATTGTCTGATCCAATTTATGTGGGGCGAGTTCAGCATTTGAAGCCGCTTCAAACGCATTGTGATCAGGCCCATGGGGCAGCATCATATTGTGCAGGCTCATCCCTCCTGGAACAAACCCTTTTGGTTTTGCATCATACCGACCATAAATGTTGCCCATAAGCTCTGACATGACGTTTTTATGGTACCACGGTGGGCGGAAGGTATCTTCTGCCACCATCCAACGTTCACGGAACAAAATAAAGTCGATGTTGGCTGTTCCAGCTTGGCCAGAGGGCGCGGTCAGCACAGTGAAGATGGATGGGTCAGGGTGATCAAACAAGATTGCACCAACTGGGCAAAATGTCTTTAGGTCATATTTGCAAGGGGCATAGTTGCCGTGCCAAGCAACGACATCCAGTGGCGAGTGCCCAATTTTGGTTTCATGAAATTGCCCGCACCATTTAACGGTTACAGTGGATGGAACCTCACGATCCTC
>JAGSGK010000129.1 GCA_023955215.1 Paracoccaceae bacterium | reverse complement strand
GCCAAGATGTCGGCGTAACCGTTCTGTTCAACTTCTAGAGCCAACTCAGGGCCGCCAGATTTGATGATACGGCCGTTTGCCATAATGTGAACCACGTCAGGCTTGATGTGGTCCAGAAGACGTTGGTAGTGCGTGATGACCAAGAAAGAGCGACCTTCAGAACGCAAAGCATTCACGCCTTCAGAGACCAATTTCATCGCATCAACATCTAGACCCGAGTCTGTCTCGTCCAAGATGCACATCTTTGGCTCAAGCATCGCCATCTGCAAAATCTCGTTACGCTTTTTCTCACCACCGGAAAAGCCAACGTTGACTGGGCGCTTCAACATGTCAGCGTCGATTTTCAACGTCTTCGCTTTGGCGCGAACAACTTTGAGGAATTCAGCGGCAGACATTTCTTCTTCGCCGCGCGCTTTGCGCTGTGCGTTTACGGCTGTGCGCAGAAACGTCATGTTGCCAACGCCTGGAATCTCTACAGGGTATTGGAATGCCAAGAACAGGCCAGCTGCCGCACGTTCTTCTGGTTCGATGTCAAGCAAGTCAACGTCACCCAAATGGGCTTCGCCGTCCGTTACTTCGTAACCTTCGCGGCCAGACAAAACATAGGACAACGTGGATTTACCAGAACCGTTTGGCCCCATGATCGCGTGCACTTGGCCCGCGCCAACCTCAAGGTTTACACCTTTCAAGATTTGCTTTTCTTCGTCTTCAAGTTTGACGTGCAGGTTTTCAATCTTCAGCATTTTATTCCCTCACTGCCCAATCATGGGCGCAGCATGTAATCAATAATTTCAAGCATACGTCCCGTTGGGAACGGCTGCGGTTCAAGTTTAAACGTGGCCATTCGGCCCGTAATTTCTGGTTGACCAAGAAAGCCCTCGGTCGCGTGCATCCACTTGCGTGGCGTATAATCGTCAAACAGCAGCACGGTTGGCTGTTTGATATTGTATGCCGTGGCCAAGGCACATCCGACACGGAAACGCCCGTCAACCAAAACAACGTCTGGGGCGCGTAGCTCATCCATTTCCCACACAGCCAGCGGATACTGCGCAAACTGTTTCCAAGCGCGCTCATCCTTGGGATGCCCCCACTCGCGAGTTGGTCCAATGTCGGCATAAAGCATATCGACAGTGGACCCCTTTGATGCTGGATTAGTTTCAAACCATTCCATCATCATTTTCCACCACGCCTTGTCGCTTTCGACACTCGTGATGTGTTTGCCTTCCATTTCAGACGCCATAACCGTCGAACCACCCGATCCGTATTCAAGGATCACATCCGCTTCCTCATAATGCTGGCGCAAAAGCTCTGCTTCGGCCTCCGGCATTGTGAGGTCTGGACGTTTTTGGGCAGCCTCGATCATGATTAGCCAACAGACCCCTCAAGCGAAATTGCGACAAGCGCCTGTGCTTCCATCGCGAATTCCATCGGAAGCGCCTGAAGCACGTCCTTGCAGAACCCGTTGACGACCAAGGCAACCGCCTCTTCTTCGTCCATCCCGCGTGAGCGGCAATAGAACAGCTGATCGTCATCCACTTTGGACGTTGTGGCTTCGTGCTCAACGCGTGATGAGTTATTCTTCACCTCGATATACGGCACCGTGTGCGCCCCGCATTTATCACCGATCAACAAGCTGTCGCACTGCGTATAGTTGCGCGATTCCTTGGCTTTGGGGTGCATCGAAACCAGCCCACGATATGTGTTCTGGGCCTTGCCTGCAGAGATACCTTTGGACACGATGCGCGACTTGGTGCGTTTGCCCAGGTGGATCATTTTGGTGCCCGTGTCGGCTTGCTGCATATTGTTCGCGATGGCGATTGAATAAAACTCACCTTGGCTGTCATCGCCCCGCAACACACAGGACGGGTATTTCCAAGTAACGGCAGAACCAGTTTCAACTTGGGTCCACATCACTTTGGAACGATCGCCGCGGCAATCCGCACGTTTCGTCACGAAGTTATAGATGCCGCCCTTGCCATTCTCATCCCCTGGGAACCAGTTTTGAACGGTTGAGTATTTGATTTCAGCGTCATCCAGCAGAACCAACTCAACAACAGCGGCGTGCAATTGCGCGATGTCGCGCTGCGGTGCTGTACAGCCCTCAAGGTATGAAACGTATGAACCCTTGTCGGCGATGATCAACGTGCGCTCAAACTGGCCCGTGTTTTCTGCATTGATGCGGAAATACGTGGACAGCTCCATTGGGCAACGTGTGTTTGGCGGGATGTAGACGAACGACCCATCCGAGAACACTGCAGAGTTCAAAGTGGCATAATAATTGTCTGAAACAGGAACAACGGTACCAAGGTACTTTTTAACCAATTCAGGGTAATCTTTGATTGCCTCTGAGATTGAGCAAAAAATCACGCCAGCCTTCAGCAGCTCGTCCTTAAAGGTCGTCCCCAAAGAAACTGAGTCAAACACCGCATCTACAGCAACCTTACGTTCGCCTTCGGGGGCTTCGACGCCAGCAAGCAATGCTTGCTCTTTCAAGGGAATGCCTAGCTTTTTGTAGGTTTCCAACAATTTTGGATCAACCTCGTCCAATGACTTTGGCTTCACTTCCATAGATTTTGGACGGGCATAATAGTACTGGTCTTGGAAATCGATTTTCGGGTAGTCGACCATCGCCCAATCAGGCTCTTCCAACTTCAACCAACGATCATAAGCGGCCAAACGCCACTCCAGCATCCACTCAGGTTCTTCATTCTTTTCAGAAATCAAACGCACGATATCTGTGGAAAGACCCTTTGGGGCGTATTCCATTTCAATGTCGGTGTTCCAGCCGTGCTTATAAGCTCCACCAACTTCGCGTACTGCGTCGACGGTATCCTGATCGACGCCATCTTTGACCATATTGTCCATGCTCAGACTTCCTCTTGTTGGCTCACAGCGTTACGCCGCGCGTGCCTCATGTTTCTTAAGTTTTTGCGCCCAAACATCGGCAAAGCGCAGAACTTCATCTTCCGTATTTGACAACCCCAACGACACACGGATCGCACAAGCTGCCAATTCATCTTCATAGCCCATCGCCGTCAGGACGCGACTGGCGCGCACTTTACCCGATGAGCAGGCAGAACCCGCAGAAACTGCAAAGCCAGCCAAATCCATTTGCATCACCTGCGTTTCTCCCTTCCACCCTGGTGTCAGGATGCAAGACGTGTTCGGTAAGCGTTGCTGGTCATTCCCGACAAAAATAGTCTTCTTTGACGCGGTCTCAAGGGCCTTTTCTAGAATATTTCTAAGTTCCGCAACCCGTTCCCATGCGCCATTGGCTACATCTTGCCTTGCCGCGACTGCAGCCGCGCCAAATCCAGCGATACCAATAACATTTTCGGTTCCAGAACGACGGCCCATTTCTTGCCCGCCACCACGCAAAATCGCCTGTGGATCATCTGCGGTAAAGTTAATCAGCGCCCCAACACCTTTAGGGCCACCCAATTTATGCGCAGACAGGATCATGTAAGACGGCTTGCCACTTTCATCATATACTACGGGCATCTTCCCCGCGATCTGCGTAATGTCGCACACCACGGCTCCAGATACGCTCGCGTTTGAAACCACTGCTGGCTTCATCACTCCAGTCTCTGAGTTAGCCGCAGAAATCGCGTGCAACGCACGACCCTCGTTTGCCGCCTCATCCCAAGCTAAAAAACAATCGTGCTCGGTCTGCAGCGATACAAACTGACCACCATGGCGATCTTTCTGTGCAACCGCCAAAGCAGCCGCCTCCGTCGCTGAACCGGTAAACACAACTTGTGTCGGCAAACAGCCGACCAACTCAGCAACCTGCACACGGGCACGCTCCACCATCATCTTGGCCGCGCGCCCCTCGGAATGCACAGACGAAGGGTTCCCCACAACATCCATAGCAGTCACCATCGCCGCGCGCGCCGCATCGCGCAAAGGCGTCGTTGCATTATGATCGAAGTAAACTCGGCTCACGACACATCCATCTTCATCTTACAAAACAAACTCCGGGGGAGTCCGCAGGACGGGGGCTGGCCCCCTTTTCAACTTGTCAAACATCCACAACATCAAACAGATTTGGGACAGCAGGGCACGGTGCCAACTCATTGGAAATCACATCCGACAGCCGCGTTTGGTGCAAATACACATAAACATTCGCGCTTAGGCCTTCCCACAACCGATTGGTCAAAGACTGCGCACGTGAACCCGAAGCACCGCCAGATGCACCAGCCCCTTTGTGCATTGCATCGACGGATTCATCTACAGCAGACAGAATATCCACAACCCGAATTTCGGACGGCGAACGGGCCAGACGGTAACCGCCACCCGGGCCACGCACAGACGAAACCAATTCAGAGCGGCGCAACTTCACGAACAATTGTTCAAGGTATGGTAGTGAGATACTCTGACGTTCAGCGATATCGCCAAGGCTCACCAGATTCCCCTCAGGCTGCAACGCGATGTCAGCCAACGCGACCATTGCATAGCGTCCTTTCGTCGACAGTTTCATCGCAAAATCCCTTGCTTTCGCTAGATTTGATTGACGTTTCGCACGCAACGCCATACATCGCAACAAACGCGCAAGCCCTGCGCGCATGTAATTTAGAAACGTTCTAAGGTAACCGGTTATATTCGTCAAGAATTGAACCACCACCCGTTGAACTCAAAAATGCAAGGACGCTCATGCCCGAGGTCATTTTCCCTGGACCCGAAGGCCGCCTTGAAGGCCGCTATCACCCTCAAAAAGAACGTGACGCACCGATCGCGATCGTTTTGCACCCACACCCGCAATTTGGCGGCACTATGAACCACAAGGTTGTGCATTCCCTGCATTATGCCTTCTACAACATGGGGTTCACGGTCCTTCGCTTCAACTTCCGCGGTGTTGGTCGTTCGCAAGGCGAATACGATCAAGGCATTGGCGAATTATCTGATGCGGCGTCTGCGCTGGATTACCTTCAGTCGATGAACAACAACTCCAAGCATTGCTGGGTTGCTGGTTTCTCGTTTGGCGCTTGGATTGGCATGCAATTGCTGATGCGTCGCCCCGAAATCACTGGTTTCATCTCGGTTGCGCCACCTGCGAACATGTATGACTTCTCGTTCCTTGCACCCTGCCCGTCTTCTGGCTTGGTCATCAACGGTACGGCTGACCGCGTGGCACCGCCTGCAGACACTCACACCCTTGTTGGGAAGTTGCATGAGCAAAAAGGTATCACTGTCACACATACCGAAGTTGAAGGTGCTGGTCACTTCTTTGAAGAACCGCACCTGGACACGATGATCGGTCACACTACTGATTACGTGAAGCGCCGTTTGACTGAGAACACCCGCTAATGAGTGACCCAGCCGTAACAGAAATGGCCAACAAACTGGCTGTTGAATGTCTAGCCGTCCAAAAAGAGGTTGGCGACGACCGTCTGTTTATGAAGGTTGGTGAAGTTTTAGGCGCATCCAGCCAAACGCTGGAAGAAGCATTTTTGACGGCCATCCGTACGCGGATGGCCGAAATTCAAGGGCGCGACTTCTTAGTAAAACAAATCAAGGCGCACCGCGCCAACAAAGCTGAATAAGTTAGGCGGGCACATACAAATGACAGCCCGCCTAGACCAGCAGATCGCCTTTCTTAATGAGGCGGACAAACTCAAATCCATTGATCGCGCAACTGTACTTGCAGACCGCTCGCGTCCTGAAAACAGTGCCGAGCATTCATGGCACCTGACGCTATATGCGCTGGTGCTGTCTGATCAGGCAAAATCAGGCGTTGATATCTCTCGCGTTATCAAGATGCTGATCCTACATGATTTGGTTGAGATCGACGCCGGTGACAATCCTATCTTTGACGAAGTCGATGTGGCCGCAATGGAAGCCGCCGAACAAGTCGCCGCAGATCGCATATTTGGATTACTTCCCAATGACCTGCGCGATGAACTTCGTGCTATTTGGGAAGAATTCGAGGCCGCAGAAACAGATGATGCACAATTCGCAAAATCATTGGATCGCTTCCAACCCCCAATGCTGAACCTCGCAGCCGGTGGTGGCAGCTGGACAGACTACAACGTCACCGAACAAATGATCGAAGATCGCGTTGGGTCAAAGATCAAGATCGGTGCGCCAGCTCTTTGGGATTATGCACGCGCTAAAATATCTGCCTTCTTTAAGGCTGCCAACTGATCAACGGTTGTGAATTTTATCATGCATTTGCGTGATCATCTGGCTTGCAGTCTTTTCAAACAAACATGGGATCATCGCGTGCACCAGCGCCGCTAGTCCTGCCCCCAATAAACGCAGCGCAAAGCCACCTGCAAACAACAGGTGCTCAAAATAGCTCTCATCGACGCTGCGCGGGTGATCCAAGAACAAGCGACCAAACATAATCCATCTCCTAATATTGTGTTAAGGTCTTTATCGCAGACATCTTTTTACTATCGGTCCCAAAATGCACGCATTCTAAGCGTTGCGTTGGGATATTATCCCGACTATTGATGCCATATGGATAAATTGGACGAACTTGACCGTAAAATACTTAACGCTCTACAAGCAGATGCCGCAATTTCGCTTGATCAGCTGGGCGAAACCATCGGTCTGTCGCGCAACGCTTGCTGGCGCCGCGTTAAGGCGATGGAAACATTGGGTATTATTACCAAACGCGTGGCGCTGATTGACCCCATTAAGGTCGATCTTGGCCTGATGGTGTTTATGCAGGTACGCACCAACAGCCACGATCCTAAATGGCAGCAAGATTTCTCAAACGCAACAAACGCGATTTCGGGCATTCTAAGCGTCTATCGCATGACTGGGGACCTTGATTACCTGATCCGTGCGCGCGTGAGTGACATGGCCGATTATGACCGCCTGTATCAACAATTGATCACGCGCCTCCCCATTGCAGACATTGCCGCCAGTTTTGTGATGGAAGAAATTAAAGACAGCACCGCTTTGACGCTTTGAGGTAGACGGCACCAAAGTGCTGGGCCACAGTACTTCAAATGCTCCGAAAGGCCATTAATGCAGTATATCATCCTATTTGTCGCAGTTGTGATGGAAACTATTGGCACGACGGCCCTTCAATCCAGCCAGCAGTTCACACGTCTTTGGCCAACCCTCATAGCAATTGTTGCTTATATGGGGGCGTTCTATTTTCTAGGATTAACACTTAAATACATGCCCGTAGGGATTGTATACGCATTGTGGTCTGGCCTTGGGATTGTGACCATCACGATCATCGGCTTTGTGATCTTCGGACAGCGCTTGGATGCAGCCGCGATTGCTGGGTTAACCCTCATTATTGCTGGCATTGTCGTCATTCAGATGTTTTCCAACACCACTAGCCACTAGGGATACGCATTTCCCCCTAGCTTTCTGCGCCGTGGCACGTTAAGCGCCCCCAAACGCACGAGAGGCTAGAAATATGGACATTCGCAATATCGCGATTATCGCACACGTTGACCACGGCAAAACGACGCTTGTTGACGAACTGTTGAAACAATCCGGTACGTACCGTGAAAACCAAGCGACGACTGAGCGCGCTATGGACAGCAACGACCTAGAGCGCGAGCGCGGCATTACTATTTTTGCCAAGCCGACTTCGGTTGAGTGGAAAGGCACACGTATCAATATCGTTGATACGCCAGGCCACGCTGACTTTGGTGGCGAAGTAGAACGTATTCTGTCCATGGTTGACGGTGTTGTTTTGTTGGTAGATGCGGCTGAAGGCCCAATGCCACAAACAAAGTTTGTGACGTCCAAAGCATTGAAATTGGGCCTACGTCCAATCGTTGTTGTGAACAAAGTAGACAAATCAGACGCTGAGCCTGATCGCGCCTTGAACGAATGTTTCGATCTGTTCGCCAACTTGGACGCAACAGACGACCAACTTGATTTCCCAACAATGTATGCTTCTGGCCGCAATGGTTGGGCTGACATGGAGTTGGACGGCAAACGTGACGGTCTGGACGCATTGTTCGACTTGGTTCTTGAGCACGTTCCATCCCCTGCTCAGATCACTGAAGCAGACAAGCCATTCACAATGCTGGCCACCACACTTGGCGGTGACCCGTTCTTGGGTCGCTTGCTAACAGGTCGCGTTGAGACAGGTACATTGAAAGCCGGACAATCTATCAAAGCGATGTCACGCGATGGCACTTTGATTGAAAACTTCCGTTGCACAAAAATCTTGGGCTTCCGTGGCCTTGAGCAAACTGC
>JAGSGK010000092.1 GCA_023955215.1 Paracoccaceae bacterium | reverse complement strand
ATTTGCGGATGATCCGCGCAACCCACAATGGCGCGACGTACTGCGTGAAAACGCAGAAGCCGGCTATAAAGGTATCGAGCTGGGGCCAGTTGGGTTCATGCCCGAAGACCCTGCGATTCTAGCAGACGCACTGGCCGAACATGGTCAGGAATTGATCGGCGGCGTTGTTTTCCGTCCATTTCATGACCCCGCGAAATGGGATGAGGTCATCGATGCTTCGATCCGCACATGCAAAGCACTGGTGGCACATGGTGCAAAGCACTTGGTATTGATCGACTCTATTTCCGAGCGCCGCGCACCAACTGCTGGTCGCGCCGCTGATGCAGAGCAGATGGACAAGGCTGAATGGACAGTGTTCCGTGACCGTATCGCACAGGTGGCGAAAATGGGCGCTGAAGAATACGGCCTAACTGTTGGCATCCATGCCCACGCTGCTGGCTTTATGGACTTTGAGCCTGAGTTGATTCGCCTGCTAGATGAAGTCGACGAAAACCACCTAAAGATTTGCTTTGATACAGGTCACCATTCTTACGCTGGCTTTGATCCAATATCATTCATGGAACGTTACATCTCGCGCATTAGCTACATGCACTTCAAAGATATCGATCCAGTTGTGAAAGCTGACGTTCTTGCCAAAGGAACAGGTTTCTATGACGCTTGTGGGCAGGGTATTTTCAGCAATCTAGGCGACGGTGATGTAAACTTCCCCCGCGTGCGTGAAATCCTAATCGAAAACGGCTTTGAAGGTTGGTGTACTGTTGAACAAGATTGCGACCCAACCCTGCCTGACACGGATGCGCTTGGCGATGCCAAGATCAATCGCGCCTACCTCCAATCCATCGGATTTAGCTAAGGAAACCTGAGTATGACAAAACTAAAATGGGGCATGATTGGCGGCGGCGAAGGCAGTCAAATTGGACCAGCCCACCGCCTAGGCGCTCAAGCTGACGGGCATTTTTCCTTTACGGCCGGTGCCTTGGACGTTGATCCGGCCAAAGGCAAAGCATATGCACAATCACTTGGCGTTGCCCAAGACCGCGCATACGGCGATTGGAAGGAAATGCTGGCTGGCGAAAAAGGCCGCGAGGATAAACTTGATCTCGTGACCGTTGCGACACCAAACAACACGCACTTTGAGATCACCAAATCCTTCCTTGAAGCTGGCTTTAACGTTCTGTGCGAAAAGCCGATGACTATGACCGTTGAAGAAGGCGAAGAGATCGTAAAAATCGCCGAAGCCACGGGCCAAGTTTGTGCGGTAAACTACTGCTACAGCGCCTACCCTATGGTACGTCAAATGCGGGCAATGGTCGAAGGTGGTGAACTGGGGGCAATTCGCACGGTTGTGACCAACTTTAGCCATGGCCACCACGCAGCTGGTGATGATGCAACGAACCCGCGCGTGCGCTGGCGCTACGATCCTGCCCAAGCGGGAGTATCAGGCCAAATGGCAGACTGTGGCATCCACGCATTGCACTTGGCCAGTTTCATCACAGGCGACGAAGTTCGGACGCTTTCCGCAGACTTTGCCTCCACCGTTGAAGGACGTGTGTTAGAAGACGACGCGATGGTTAACTTCCGCACGGAGGGTGGCATCGTTGGTCGGCTATGGACCTCGACAATTGCACTAGGTCGTCAACACGGTCTCGACATCCAAGTCTTTGGTGAAAAAGGCGGCGTTCGCTGGGCATCAGAGCAACCGAACCAAGTGTATTTCCACAAACAAGGCGGGCGCATCGAAATCATTGAAAAGGGCGAAGATGGCCTTTCAGATGATGCAAACCGCATGTCACGCGTAGGCATCGCACACCCAGAGGGTTTCCCTTTGGCAGTCGCGAACATCTACGTGGACCTGGCGGCACGTTTGCGCGGTGGTTCAGCCAACTATCCTACTGCTGTGGATGGTTTGCGTTCAATGGCGGCTGTTTACGCGTCTGTTGATTCTGCCAAACAGCAAGGCGTTTGGGTGGATGCACGTCCGCCAATGTTCCAGAAATAAAAACGATAGCTTCGGCCCTATCAAAGGGGCCGAAGCGTTCCGCGCTCGATAACTTGGCAAGAAAATAGCCGCGCTTCGGGATGCCTGTTGCTGTCCTCTAGGGCCGCCATAACCAACTCAACAGAGCTGTCGACAATTTGCTTAATCGGTTGGCGAATTGTGGTGAGATCGATGTTTTCCCACTTAGCCATCTCCATATCATTCAGCCCAATAATGCCAATGTCTGTGGGTGCGGATAATCCTGACGAGTTAATCGCGCTAAGTGCGCCAATCGACATAACATCATCTCCGCAAAAATACGCTTCGGCGTGAGTTCCCTTTAGTTCTTTCAACATCGCCGTCCGCCCGGCCTCAAAAGAGTAAGCTGCGGCATTGGATTCCTTCACTTTGATCCCCTTAGCCTGCCCCATCACCTCCATGAAGCCAGCACGGCGATCGATTGTTGAAGTTGCCCCCTTAGGTCCACCTAGAAAACCAATGTGCTTATAGCCACGCGCTAACAATGTCCGCGCCGCCATCCGTCCACACTCGACGTTATCCACTCCGACGACATGTACATCAGGGGCACTGGCAAAGCGTCCGAATGAATGAACAACCGGAATTTTGGCATCATGAAAAGCCTTGGCAAACTCCGGTGAAAGGGTTGATGATGCGACGATTACGCCATCAACTGAATACTGTTTAAGCATCCGCAACGAGTTCTCAGGATCAGTTTCATCGGTCAGATTGACCAACAAAGGACGTAGCCCTTTCTCCTGTAAACGGCGGGTGAACAGATCGAACACTTCCAAGAACAACGGGTTGTGAAAGTTGTTTGAGATCAGACCGATTAATTTCGTCCGTCCAGTGGTCAGTGACGAAGCCAAAGCGTTCGGGCTGTAACCCAATTCCTTTGCCGCCTTCTCAACCTTTTTGCGAGTCTTTGGGGAGACCGAAGCACCATCGGTATAGGTGCGCGACACCGCCGAACGCGAAACGCCCGCCCGTTCAGCCACTTCTTTCAGTGTTACTGCCACCTAGTTACTCCCTGTTTTCATGACGTTATATGTTTGAAAACCGAAAAGGTAAAAACAATTTTTGCAACCGGTTGCAATCTGAATAATGGTATGGTTAGATTTCGTTGTTGGCGGGAATACCGCGAGACACAAAAGAATAGAAACGTCTGGGAGGACCTCATGAAAACAGTAATCAAGTCGCTCGCGATTGGCGCAGCGCTTTTTGCGGCACCACTAACAGCTGTCGCTGACGGCCACGGTGATAGCCTTAAATATGTACTTGTCAGCCACGCTCCGGATAGCGACAGCTGGTGGAACACCATCAAAAACGGCATCGCACTTGCTGGCGAACAAATGGATGTTGAAGTTGAATACCGCAACCCGCCAACTGGTGACTTGGCCGACATGGCACGCATCATCGAGCAAGCAGCGGCCTCTGGTCCAAACGGCATCATCACAACTCTCGCTGACTATGATGTGCTAAAAGGCCCAATCATGGATGCGGTTGCAAGCGGCGTTGACGTCATCATCATGAACTCTGGCTCACCTGATCAAGCACGTGAAGTTGGCGCGCTAATGTATGTTGGTCAACCTGAGTATGACGCTGGCCACGCGGCTGGTCTACGTGCCAAAGGTGACGGCGTTGCAAGCTTCTTGTGCGTAAACCACTACATCTCTTCGCCATCCTCAACAGAACGCTGCCAAGGTTTCGCAGATGGTCTAGGTGTCGAATTGGGCAACCAAATGATCGACTCAGGCCAAGATCCAGCTGAAATTAAAAACCGTGTATTGGCTTATCTAACTGCTAACCCAGAAACAGACGCTATCCTGACACTCGGCCCAACCTCTGCAGACCCAACATTGTTGGCGCTGGACGAAAACGGCATGGCGGGTGACATCTACTTTGGTACATTCGATCTTGGTACAGAGATCGTTAACGGCATCAAAGCTGGCGTAATCAACTGGGGTATCGACCAACAACCATTCTTGCAGGCTTATCTGCCAGTTGTGGTTATGGCCAACTACCACCGTTACGGCGTTTTGCCAGGCAACAACATCAACTCAGGCCCAGGCTTCGTAACTGCTGATGGACTTGAAATGGTCGAAAAATTTGCTGGTGAGTACCGCTAAAATCTAAACTAAGGGCGGCGTTTTCTAAGCGAAAGCACCGCCCTTTTTGTTTCTAACAAGACCTATGGGAAGAATGAAATGTCCAACGAGACAACCACTGCAACCGACGAACGCGTCAAAGAGATGTCGTCGTTTCGCAACGCTCTGATCCGCCCTGAACTAGGTGGGATCATAGGGACGATCGCCGTCTTCGCGGTCTTTATCTTCTTAGCTGGCGACAGCGGCATGTTCAGCTCGCAAGGCGTAATGAACTGGTCCATCGTCTCTGCACAATTCATGATCATCGCGGTGGGCGCATGCCTATTGATGATCGCTGGCGAATTTGACCTGAGTGTCGGCTCGATGATCGGTTTCGCTGGCATGCTAATCGCAATCTTCGGGGTCACGTTTGGTTGGCCCATGTGGATGGCCATATTATTGACCTTTGCAATCTGTACCGCAATCGGCGCGCTGAACGGCTTTATCTGTATCCGCACCGGTTTACCTAGCTTTATCGTTACGCTGGCCTTCCTGTTCATCCTGCGTGGGTTCACAATCTTCCTTCCACAAACTATCGAACGCAAAACCATTATTGGTGGCATTCGTGAAGCGGCTGAAGGCGATTGGCTTGGCGTCGTATTTGGAGGAAAGATCCTACAAGGGTTCTTTGTATACCTGGGCGACCTTGGCATCATCTCAGTTTTCGAACGCGGTACACGCGCAGGCCAACCTGTCGTTGATGGCATTCCCATGATGATCATCTGGGCACTCGGTTTGGTTCTGTTCGGTCATATCCTTTTGACCAAAACACGTTTCGGCAACTGGATTTTCGCATCTGGCGGTGACGCAGAAGCCGCGCGCAACTCAGGCGTTCCAGTGAACAAGGTCAAGGTATTGATGTTTATGTTCACTGCATTCTGCGCAACCGTATTTGCCACATGTCAGGTTATGGAATTTGGCTCAGCTGGGGCCGACCGCGGTTTGCTCAAGGAGTTTGAAGCAATCATCGCAGTTGTTATTGGTGGCGCACTTTTGACAGGTGGTTATGGGTCCGTCATTGGCGCTGCACTTGGGGCATTGATCTTTGGTGTCGTGCAACAAGGCCTATTCTTTGCTGGTGTCGAAAGCTCACTCTTCCGCGTGTTCCTTGGTGTTATCCTGCTTGGTGCGGTGATCCTGAACACATATATCCGTCGCTTGATCACAGGGGAGCGTTGATATGAATGCTCAAACAGAATCCACGCCCATCATCGAGATGCGCAACATCAGAAAAACCTACGGGCCTGTTATTGCGCTTGCCGGTGTTTCTATCAAAATTTACCCTGGCGAATGTCACTGCCTTCTAGGCGACAACGGCGCGGGTAAATCAACATTCATCAAAACGATGTCTGGTGTTGTAAAGCCAACTGATGGTGACATCGTCGTCAATGGCGACATACAGAACTTTGACAATCCACGTGATGCAATGGAGGCTGGTATCGCGACAGTGCACCAGCACCTTGCCATGATCCCTTTGATGTCTGTCAGTCGCAATTTCTTCTTAGGCAATGAGCCAACAAAGAAGATCGCGGGTATCAGTTTTTATGACCGTGAAAAAGCGGACCATGAAACTATGGAAGCCATGCGCAAAATGGGCATCAATCTGCGTGGCCCTGATCAGGCCGTTGGCACCCTATCGGGCGGTGAACGCCAGACGGTTGCCATATCACGCGCAGTGCATTTCGGTGCAAAGGTATTGATCTTGGATGAACCAACTTCTGCACTGGGCGTACGCCAAACATCCAATGTTTTGGCAACCATCGACAAGGTGCGCAAAGAAGGTGTGGCGGTTGTCTTCATCACGCACAATGTGCGCCATGCTTTGGCCGTTGGGGATCGTTTCACGGTTCTAAATCGCGGTACAACACACGGCACAGCGGAACGTGGCGGCATCACGCCCGAAGCACTTCAGGACCTAATGGCTGGCGGCCAAGAGCTTGCCTCGCTTGAAGGTTCCTTGGGCGGCACCGTTTAATGATTGGAGTGGCGCAATGACCAAACGGCGGCCCAACGCCCTAGAATTGCGCCACCCCTTTTTCCGCCCGCTTTGGCGACGGATTGTCCTGATTGCTGTTCTAGCAGGATGGATGGTTGTCGAAGCCACAGCTGGTAACGCCGTATGGGCGTTGCTAATGGCCGGCATAGGCGTCTATTCAACTTACGTCTTTTTCTTTGATTTCGTTTTGCCCGATGACGCAAACGCTCCATCGGAAAATCCATAAATCCAACACTAATGAATTGAGATTTTCACATGGCAAATCTTCTTCGCTCGCCGACCAATACATCCGGCAAGGTACACAACATTACGCCAGAAACGGCCGGATGGGAGTATGTTGGCTTTGGCCTTTATCACCTTAAAGCAGGTGAAACGGCCAACGAGGCAACAGGAGACCGCGAAGTAATTCTGGTATTGGTTGAGGGCCACGCCGAGATCCAAGCCGCAGGCATCGACTTTGGTAAGATGGGTGATCGCATGTCTGTTTTTGAAAAGACAGCACCCCACTGCGCCTATGTTCCCGGCGATAGCGACTGGGCAGCAACAGCCACGACCGATTGCGTTTTGGCAGTTTGTACCGCCCCCGCAAAAGGCAACTATCCAGCGCAACGCATAGGGCCAGATGGTATCGAATTGACCCCACGTGGCATTGGCCAAAACCAGCGGGTCATCAACAATATCGCGATGGAAGATCGTGACGTTGCAGGTAGCCTTCTGGTCACCGAAGTATTCACACCTTCTGGCAACTGGTCATCTTACCCAAGCCACCGTCATGATGAAGATAACTATCCCGACATGACCTACCTTGAGGAAACCTATTACCACCGCCTAAATCCCGCTCAAGGCTTTGCAATTCAACGTGTATATACTGAAGACGGTGAGTTGGATGAAACCATGGCAGCCAAAGATGGCGATGTGGTTCTAGTACCCAAAGGCCACCACCCTTGCGGTGCCCCTTATGGATATGAATTGTATTATCTAAATGTGATGGCAGGCCCCTTGCGCAAATGGCGTTTTGAAAATGACCCTGCCCACGATTGGATTGCCAAACGAGATGCATAAGGTACCTGATTTCGAGACAATCTTCTACCTCTAAGCGGTTTCCGCTTCTTTACTTTCTCGCCTTGGTCGCATCTGATGGTAAAAACCACATATTCAGGTATTTTCCATGACAGATTTTCTACTTCTCGCATTTTTATTCCTTGTTGCTGGCGTTTTTGCCGTGCCAATTGCATCCCGTTTGGGTCTTGGTTCGGTTCTGGGCTACCTCATTGCTGGCATTGTGATCAGTCCTATTCTCGCGATCTTGCATGTCGATGTAATCTCGATCCAACACTTCGCTGAGTTTGGCGTGGTGATGATGCTGTTCTTGGTTGGACTTGAGCTTGAGCCAAAACTGCTGTGGTCCATGCGCAACAAACTTCTGGGCCTTGGTGGTGGTCAAGTTGCGCTGACTACAATTGCAGTGATGATCGCGGCAATGATGATGGGTCAAGTTTGGTCTGTCGCTTTGGCTATCGGTTTGGTCATGGCTTTGTCTTCAACCGCCATCGTTTTGCAGACCCTGAACGAAAAGGGGTTGATGAAAAGTGATGGGGGGCAATCCAGCTTTTCTGTTCTCTTGTTCCAAGATATCGCTGTTATCCCAATGCTTGCGTTGGTGCCGCTGTTGGCGCTGCCAGAACTGGTTGAGGGATTGCACCACGGCGCGGGCGATGATGGCCACGGCCCTGCCATGAGCCTTGTTGACGGCTTGCCAGCTTGGGGTGCTGCGATAGTGACGCTTGGGGCGATAGCCGCTGTCGTTATCGTTGGCTCCTATATGACCGGCCCCGTTTTTCGTTTCATCGCAGCGGCGAAGCTACGCGAATTGTTTGTCGCCACTGCCTTGATGATGGTGATTGGGATTGCATTGTTGATGACATTGGTTGGCCTTTCGCCTGCATTGGGCACGTTCCTTGCCGGTGTTGTTTTGGCGAACAGCGAATACCGCCACGAACTTGAAAGTGACATCGATCCGTTCAAGGGCCTATTGCTTGGTCTGTTCTTTATGACCGTTGGTGCAGGGATCAATTTTGGTCTGCTGTTTGATAACTTTGCCGTAATCGTCGCGTTATCACTTGGCCTAATGGCGTTGAAAGTCGCTGTTCTCTACATTCTGGCGCTGATCTTCAAAATTGAGGGCACAGATCGCTGGTTGTTCAGCCTTGGCTTGGCCCAAGCGGGTGAATTCGGTTTTGTCTTACTGTCCTTTACGGTTGCGAGCGCAGTCATTCCTAGTGATTTGGCCGATCGGCTTTTGCTGATTGTTGCGCTTTCGATGCTGTTGACCCCTGCACTCTTCATCCTGTTTGATCGCGTAATCGCACCACGTTTTGCATCAACTGAAGATCGTGAAATGGATGAGATCGAGGAAAAAAGCGACATCATTATCGCCGGCCACGGCCGCGTTGGCGGAATCGTTAGCCGCATGTTGCGCAACATCGGCTTGTCTCCAACAGTGATGGACTTCAGCGCAAGACAGCTCGAGTTTCTAAAGGCTTTTGACGTGCAGGCATATTACGGCGATGCCACACGCCCCGATCTTTTACATGCGGCTGGTATTGAAAATGCCAAATTGCTTGTGATCGCCATCGATGGGCGTGAACAGATCACTGAATTGGTCAAATATGTGCGTCACCACTATCCTGATGTGCACATCGTCGCGCGGGCTATCGATCGTGATCACGTCTATGACTTATGGCACGCGGGTTGCCGCGATATCGTCCGGGAAACCTACGACAGCTCCCTTCGTATGGCACGCTCATCGATCGAGGCCCTTGGCTACAACCGCGATCAAGCAAGCCGTATGACGGACGCATTCACTGAATTGGATCGAGGCAGCATGGTGATGGCAGCAGAGCACTATGATCCGGATGTCCCAATGCATGAAAATGACGCTTACATGGGGCGCGTCCGCGAACTGCGCGGAGACTGGGAAGCGGAAATGACTGTGCGCGTGCAAAAAATTATGGATGCGAAAACCACATGAGCCATGAACAAGCCAAGTTCCTCAGCGGCAACCTGACACAACACATCATAACGATGTCCATGACAGCTGCCGTTGGCTTCTTGGCGCTGTTTTTGGTCGATTTGGTCGATATGATTTTCATCTCCATGCTGGGCATTGATGAATTGGCTGCCGCAGTTGGCTTTGCCGGATCTATTTTGTTCATCACCACCTCGATCAGCATCGGTATGGCTATTGCGGGTGGGGCGATGGTGGCGAAATCGTTGGGCGAAGATAATCCTGAACGCGCGACCGAGTTGTTGACCCACGTGCTGATCGTTGGGGTGGCTTTTGCCATTGTGTTTGCCAGCATAATTTACACCAACCTGCACAATCTAACCGCATTGGTCGGCGCAACTGGTGAAACCCAAGAGCTTGCTGTTTCATACCTTCAAATCTTGATCCCAACGATGCCGATCCTGATGATTGGCATCATTGCCTCTGCGGCTCTGCGCAGTCACGGCGCGGCAAAACTATCTATGATCGTCACGTTGGTTGCTGGGGTCGTAAACGCCGTCCTCGATCCAATCTTTATCTTTGGTTTTAATATGGGGCTGGGCGGTGCGGCATGGGCTTCTGCCATCTCACGGGTGTCTATCGCTATGACGGGTCTGTGGTATATATCGCGCCGCTACGGTGGGTTCACAGGATTATCAGTCGGTGCTGTTGTGCGCGATCTACGCCCTATTGCAGCCATCGCGGTCCCCGCAATGCTAGCTAATATTGCGGCACCGATTGGCGGTGCATATGTGACGCGTGTTGCTGCGGAATTCGGCGAAGCAGCGGTTGCGGGCATGGCCGTTATCGGACGCCTTACCCCAATCACATTCGCATTGATTTTTGCCATGTCTGGTGCAATTGGGCCGATCATCGGCCAAAATTTTGGCGCGGGCCAACACGAGCGCGTTCGCTATGCCTTTAACAGCAGCATGGT
>JAGSGK010000231.1 GCA_023955215.1 Paracoccaceae bacterium | reverse complement strand
CTGAAATGAGGTTTCGTTACCCTTGATCTTCGCAGCTTGAATATCGTTTGATTGCACCAAGGCGACAATATTTGTCGCTATTCGACCAGCCAGACAGGGCAGTGAAATCCAATCTGGATGTAACATCTTGCCAAGGAGTGCGCCTCATGAAGACCACGACACGTGTAGCAGTGATTGGAGGCGGCGTGGTTGGCGCGTCTGTATTGTACCATCTGACGAAACTGGGGTGGTCGGATGTGATGTTGTTGGAACGCTCTGAATTGACCTCCGGGTCAACGTGGCATGCAGCGGGTGGGTTTCACACGTTGAACGGTGACACCAATATGGCTGCTTTGCAGGGCTATACCATCAAGCTTTACAAAGAGTTGGAAGAAATCACAGGCATGTCTTGTGGCCTGCACCATGTGGGTGGTGTGACGTTGGCGGACAATCAAGATCGCTTTGACATGCTGCTGGCAGAACGCGCCAAGCACCGCTTTATGGGGCTTGAGACAGAAATTGTTGGCCCCGAAGAGATCAAAAAGATCGCCCCTGTGACCAATATTGAGGGCATCATTGGCGGGCTTTATGATCCCCTTGATGGGCATTTGGACCCCTCGGGCACCACCCATGCCTATGCAAAATCGGCCCGCATGGGTGGCGCGACGATTGAAACGCACACGATGGTTGTGAAAACCAATCAGCGCGCCGATGGCACATGGGATGTGGTGACGGACAAGGGCACGATCCATGCCGAACATGTTGTGAATGCGGGTGGATTGTGGGCGCGTGAAGTGGGCGCAATGGCGGGTATCTATTTCCCGCTGCACCCGATGGAGCACCAATACATCGTGACCGAAGAGGTCCCGATGATTGTTGATATGATGAAAGACGGGATTGAACATCCCCACGTCATGGACCCCGCTGGCGAAAGCTATTTACGCCAAGAGGGTCAGGGTCTGTGCATTGGTTTTTATGAACAAACCTGCCGTCCATGGGCCGTAAATGGCACCCCATGGTCCTTTGGTCAGGACCTATTGCAAGACGATTTCGACAAGATCGAGGACAGCATCAATTTTGCCTATAAACGGTTCCCTCATTTGGAAAAAGCAGGCGTTAAGAACGTGATCCACGGCCCCTTCACCTTTGCCCCTGACGGCAATCCGCTGGTGGGCCCTGTTCCGGGCGTGCGCAACTATTGGTCCGCTTGTGGTGTGATGGCAGGCTTTAGCCAAGGTGGCGGCGTTGGTTTGATGTTGGCCCAGTGGATGGTTGAGGGCGAACCTGAACGCGATGTGATGGCGATGGATGTTGCCCGATTTGGGGATTGGATTTCGCCGGGTTACACCCTGCCTAAGGTGATTGAGAACTATCAAAAACGCTTTTCCGTTTCCTACCCGAACGAGGAACTGCCAGCTGCACGTCCAAACCGTACAACGCCGATGTATGATATTTTCAGCGGTATGGGCGCTGTTTGGGGTCAGCAATTTGGCATGGAAGTGGTCAATTACTTTGCCGTTGGCGATGAGCCAACGTTTGAAACACCGTCCTTTCGCCGCTCTGATGCATTCGGAGCAACCGCGCGCGAAGTACGCGGTGTACGCAACGCTGTCGGCATCAATGAGGTGCACAACTTTGGCAAATATCTGGTCAAAGGCGACGGCGCACGCGCATGGTTGGACCGTATTATGGCGGGACGTATTCCCAAAGTTGGACGCCTAAGTTTGACCCCGATGCTGTCGCAAAAAGGTAAGTTAATTGGTGACTTTACCGTGTCGTGTTTGGCAGAGGATGAATTCCAACTGACCGCATCCTATGGATCACAAGCCTATCATTGGCGCTGGTTCAAGCAACATCAAGATGATGACGTAACCATAGATAATATAAGCGATAAACGGAACGGATTTCAAATCGCGGGGCCCAATGCGCGGGCTGTTTTGGCGGCCTGCACCCTAAGCGATATCAGTGAAATGAAGTTCATGGATGTGCGCCCAATGACCGTTGGGATGACCCAATGTCTGGTCCAGCGCGTTAGCTACACCGGTGATTTAGGGTACGAGATCTACTGTGATCCAATTGGGCAACGCAATCTGTGGAACACGCTTTGGGCTGAGGGCCAAAAGCATGGCATGGTTCCCTTTGGAATGCGGGCGATGATGTCACTGCGCCTTGATAAGTTCTTTGGCTCTTGGATGTCCGAATTTTCCCCCGACTATACGGCTGCTGAAACCGGATTGGATCGTTTCATCAGCTTTAAGAAGAACACGGATTTCATTGGTCGCGCCGCAGCTGAAGCAGAGCGTGCAAATGGGGCTGCGCGTAAATTGGTTTCCTTTGAGGTCGATGCGCTGGATGCCGATGTTCAGGGATATGAACCTATTTGGCTGGATGGCACGGTCGTGGGCTTTTGCACCTCTGGCGGATATTCCCATTATGCGGAGAAATCTATTGCCCTTGGATTCCTTCCCGCAGATCGCATTGCCGACGGATTGGCTGTTGAGATTGAAATCTTGGGGCAAATGCGCCCTACCCGTGTGATTGTGGAAACCTTATTTGATGCAGATGGCGCGCGAATGCGTGGTTAAGCGCGCGCGACCGCGTTAGGGTCATCAGATGACAATACCAATTCTACTTTTGGCAGCGGGTTCTGCGTCGCGGATGCGCGGCGGCGACAAACTGTTGGAAGACGTGCATGGCGCACCCTGCCTGCAAGTCATGGCGAAACGCGCGTTGGCGACGGGCCAACCTGTCTTGGTCACGTTGCCCAGCTCGGACCATCCCCGCGCAGCTTGCTTGACGGAACTAGAATTGTTGGTGGTTGAAGTGCCTGACGCCGATCTTGGAATGTCGCGCAGTTTGCAACGCGGTGTTCTGGCGCTGCCACAAGATTCTAAGGCCGTGATGATCCTGCCTGCGGATATGCCTGACATAAAAACGGCGGATATGAGCGTGATGATTGAGGCGTTTGAAACGCTGAAACCAAAGGCGTTGCGCGCCGCGACACAGAGTGGTGAAGCGGGCCACCCCACTCTGATAGACGCACAGGTATTCAAACAAATTCAATCACTTAAAGGCGACAAAGGTGCCAATGGCATATTGTCCGCATTGGGTGAAGATTTGTCATATCACCGCTTGCAAGGTGATCGTGCACGGCTGGATTTGGACACACCAGAAGATTGGTTGGCATGGCGCGCACGCGCAATCGATCCATTATAGGGATTTGCGTCTGTCCAGTGTTGATGCTTCGCCTTGCTTCAACGACCGTCGTGCGGATCTGAAACCGCGTTGGCCTTGGGCCGTATATAGATCAGGGAATTGCATCAAGATTTCAGTGCGTTGCACATCCCCAATCTGGTGCAACGATAGTTCATCGGGTTGGAAGCTTTCGGCCCATGCGCTGTTGGCCAAGACGATTTCATGATGATCAAACATCACGAGAATATAGTCGACCTGTGAAGAAACAACGCGGCGTACACCTGCAAGATTGGTCAGAAATTTGGCGGCGACCAGCACTTCACTTTCTCCGACTAAGACATTGGTCAAAGTGGAGGTGATCAAGAAGCGCTGGTTCGGGCTGACAACCATATCACGCGTGGGCATGTTATCACCCATTGCGCCTTTGCTGATATGGATTGGATTGTGGGTTGAATTTTCGATCAAATCAGGGTGCGAAGCTATAGATTTACCAACCCAAGCGAGGCGTTTCATACCGTTGTCGCGGGTGAAAACCTTGTCACCTGCGCGTAAATCTTCAACAGGCACCTCGCCGCGGGTCGTCGCCAAACAGGTTCCGGTGGCAAAGCCAGTCAAACCCTGTTGTACCACTGTGTTTTGCGGGCGGGTTTCTTTGTTGGTTAGGATGGGTTTGAGCACAAGCACATTGCTAGAACACTCATTCGACGTCTTCATTTCAAACACGCTCCCAATAACAATATTGCGCAACTTTGTCGTCTCTGCGGTTCCTCTAACCTCGTGCAACATCCTTTTCATGGGGAAATACTGTGAACGTTCTCGCAAGCATGAGGCGACCATCACATTTCAAGTTATTTTGAGCGAAATCTTTCTTAGTCACAGCATGGAAAAAGACGCTTTTGGTGAGCACAAACAGAAAACGGCGCGGTTTCCCGCGCCGTTCTCTGTTGTACCCATCCTAAAATGACTACAGCTGCATAACCTTAAAGGCCGCGTGGCCCTGAGGCATCTTGGTTATTTCACAACCAAGGTTGCTTCGTGTTTCTTCAGTGAGCGGCGCGCTGATGTGTAACCATCAACCCCTTCACGTGTTGCCAACTCTGGGAACAATTCCAGAATTTCGTCACGTGACGCATCACCAATACCAGCCAGTGTTTGATCACCTGGTTGGAAGCTTTCCGTCCAAGTGCCGTCAGACAAGACAACCTCGTGCTGGTCGAACATGATGTGGATGTAAGTTGTTGATGATACGTCGACTACATCAACACCTTCCAAGCTAGTCAAGAACTTAGCCGCAACCAAAACTTCACGTTCTTCGAAGTAAAGCGCAGTTTTGTCGTTGGCTACCAACAAACGGTGCTGTGGTGAAACCATCATATCACGCTCAGGCAAACCGCCACCCAAGGCACCTTGTTGGATCAGGATTGGCTTAAGATGCGCCGCCTGCTCAAACTCAGCCCCTGTCATCTCGCGGGAACCAGCCCAACGAATTGTTTGGATGCCGTTGTCACGCGTGATGACGCGATCACCTTCAACTAGATCCTCAACGCGGCGTTCACCTTTTGCAGTCGCGATCAACGTACCCGGCGTGAAGCAAGGAATGATGCTCTCGATATTAGTAAACGTAAGCGTATCAACAACATTACCGTCTTGGTCTTTATACTCGACGATACCGTTTTCACTGTTGGTTACATCGAAGACAACATTGACCTCTTGGTCTGCTCCGGCAGAACCAGTCAGATCAAGCGTATCGAAGTCATCCCCACCTTCGCCACCGTCAATGGTGTCTCCAGCAGTGACGTCGACGAACCGGTCACGGTCATCACCACCAGATAGATCATCACTGCCGCTACCACCGCCAAGGACGTCGTTGCCGGCACCACCAATAAGCGTATCGTTACCTTGACCACCAATTAGCAAGTCGTCACCGGTGCCACCGTCGATGCTGTCGTCATCGATACCGCCGTCGATAGTGTCGTTTCCGGCATCGCCAGAAAGAACGTCATCATCATCAGCGCCCGTGATCAGGTCATTGCCATCACCACCAGAAACAGTGTCTTTGCCAT
>JAGSGK010000045.1 GCA_023955215.1 Paracoccaceae bacterium | reverse complement strand
GCGATCACGCCGCTGTCTTCGGCCACTGCCATTTTACAGGCGACCCCGATTGTGGTGGTTGCAGGCGCGGCTGTGTTCTTTGGTGAACGGGTTGGCTGGATGCGGTGGGCCGCGATTGTCGTTGGGTTGATTGGCGTGTTGATCGTTTTGCGCCCGGGCACGGATGCGTTTTCGCCTCTGTCCATTTTGGCCGTCATAGGGATGTTGGGATTGGCGGGGCGTGATCTGGCCAGCCGCGCAGCGCCCAAGACGCTGAGCACTGTGTTACTGGGCCTCTACGGGTTTTTGACGGTGATTGCTGCTGGTGGTGTTTTCGCGCTGTGGCAGGGACGCGCTTTTGTGTGGCCAGAGGGGCAGGCGGCAGCATTCATCCTTGGGGCGATCTGCATTGGCGTGTTTGCCTATACCGCTTTGATGAAGGCGATGCGCACGGGCGAGGTTTCAGTGGTCACGCCATTCCGCTATACCCGTTTGGTGTTTGGCGTTGGCTTGGGTGTATTGGTCTTTGGCGAACGTTTAGACGGGGCCACGATTGTGGGCTGTGCGCTGATTGTCGCTACAGGTCTGTTCATCATGTGGCGTGGGAAGGTGGCCGCGCGCGGGTAGTGGCGGCAGATCAAAGCTGTTAAGAGCTGGCGCAAATGCATTTCCAAAAGGATATCCCGATGATCCAAGCTACAGATTCGTTCAAAGACAACCTGCAACTTTTGCCATCTATTGATGGCCTTGAACGTATCGATCTTGTCGATGCGAATGGTTCAATTGTCGCCACCATCCCAAATGAGGCTGGCAAAAAGGGGTCATTGGCCGTTTACCAATACCTTGCCCAAACGTTTGACAGTCTTGATGCGCAGGCTTGCGGTCTTGGCCTCGCGCTGTTTGCGGAAAACACTGAGGACGCCAAGAACCGTCCGGGCGCACATCCCAATATCGACCGCATGTTAGAGATCGTTGACGGCGCTGGGGCGTTGAAGATCGAGCTTACGCAAGCTTAATAGAGGGCGTCAGTCGTCGCGGCTGGGTTCATTTGGATCGCTTGAGAACAGTGCGATTTTGTTGCCTTGGGGATCGCGTAGATAACCCACGTAGAAATCTGCGCCGTAGTCTGGGCGAAACCCCGGTTGTCCCTCGTCTGTGCCGCCTGCTTTGATGGCGGCGGCGTGGAGGTCACGGACTTGGGCTTGGCTGGTTGCCTCAAAGGCGACCATCGCGCCGTTGCCTGCTGATGCGGGTTGCCCGTTGAAGGTGGGTTTGACGTAGAAGTCTGGCAAAGTTGGGCGCTGACCTGTTGGGACGGGTAGCGCGTAGCTGAGGCCTTCAGGTCCCTCGATCAGCCCGTAATTGAGGGCAGGCAGGAAGGCCGAGTAGAACCGCTTTGCTTGAGCGATGTTATCAGCACCGACTGTGATGTAGGCGATCATGAGGTGGGGGCCTTCCGATTGATGCTGCTAAAGCTATTCGTAGATCTTACCCAAAAGGATGATTTTGGCTGCCGTTTGCCATGCAGAGGCCTCACCGTCTTCATTTGTAGTGCGTTCAAATTCATGGTCGGTCCCACCTGCGATAGCTGCATCGAGAAATGACCCAATGCTTGTGTTCTCCCAGCCATGCACGGAGATATAAGGCATCGAGGAATTATTCCTCTCCTCAAGAACTGCGGTATTCCAGCTGGCGCGCAACGCTTCTAAGAATGCGATAAACGTAGTGGCATCCTTAACACCGGTTAAAGCCTCATGTATTTCGTGATCATTCACGTGGAAGCTTCTCGGCAATTGCTTTGAATTGATCTGCAGTAAATCCTGTCAAGGTTGGCATTTCCCAATCAAAGAACTTCTTATTTGCGATTGCATGATAAATTAAAGATCGCACGCCATACATTTCACTAGAACTAAGTCCCGTGTCGGGAACTATATGATCCACCGAAGCTGCAATCTTTTTGGCGCAAATGTTGGGGTTATCGTTGCAAATCACGAGATCGTTTGCGTGATCTAGTTCCATTAGTGCCTGGCCAATCGCTCGCACTAAGCTATTTTGGTCATCTTCATTCATTTGAAGCCTCTCTCGCGTTGGTCGATGGAACGATCTGCTGAGATTTTAAGGCGGGGTGAACCCCGCCCAACATTTACCGACCCCGAATACGTGGGTCCAATGCGTCGCGCAACCCGTCGCCTAGGTAGTTCACTCCAAGCACGGTGAGTGAGATGGCGATGCCTGGTAGTAAGACGCGCTCTGGGTATTCTTCCATCCGTGGCACGGCGTCGGCCAGCATTTTACCCCATGTTGGGAAATCTGATGGGAATCCGACGCCTAGAAACGACAATGCGCTTTCCGTGATGATCGCGACGGCCAGTCCCAGTGTTGCAGATACCATGATCGGTGAGATCACGTTTGGCAGCAGGTGACGCCGAATGATGGCCCCTGATGTGGTCCCTATGGAACGGGCGGCGAGGATGAATTCGCGTTCTTTCAGTGCTAGGATTTCACCCCGTACAATCCGTGCGGTTTGCATCCAGCTGGTTAGCCCCACGACCACAACGATCAGGATGAACATACCGCCCTCTGGACCAAAGTTGGCGCGCAGGGGTTGGCGAAATAGGGTCACTGCGACCAAAAGAAGTGGCAGGATTGGTAAAGATAGGAACAGATCGGTCAGGCGCATCAGCAACCCGTCGAGCCGTTTGAAATAGCCCGCAGCAACGCCAACGCCTGTGCCGATTGAGAGCGACAGTAACATCGCTGTCCAGCCCACAGCCATTGAGGCGCGTCCACCCGCAATCATTTGCGCAAGCAGGTCACGCCCTAAGTTGTCTGTGCCAAAGGGGCGGTGCCATAGGGTCTTGGCCCCACCATCCCAGATCGCGATCCAGATGGGGCGCACGTTCTTGTTGCGGATGTCCAGCTTTTGCGCGTCCACGGTCCACAGGTATGGCCCCAACAGAACAGCAAGCGTGATGAAGACAAGGAAGCCCCCGCCAAACACAGCGCCTTTGTGCTTTTTGAACTGGTCCCAGACGTCCAGCCACTGATTGCGTGGTGGTTTGCCCGGTTCTTTGTCCTGAAGGGCCGCGTATGGATCGATTTCGTTTGCTGTATCAGTCATAGCGGATCCTTGGGTCGAGTACGCCGTAAAGCACGTCTGCGATCAGGTTAAACACCACGATCATAATGGCGAAGATAAAGGTGATGGTCATGACCATCGGGATGTCGTTGGCGAACAGGGCGGTGATCAGCAGTTGGCCAATCCCGTTCACGCCAAACACGTTTTCGGTGATGATCGCGCCGCCAAAGATGGAGGGCACGCCGAGGGCGATAACGGTGATCACAGGGATCATTGAGTTGCGCAGCACGTGTACCATAACCACGACGCCCTCTTTGAGCCCCTTGGCCCGTGCGGTGCGCACATAGTCCTGGTTCAGGTTGTCCAGCATTGAGGCGCGCATGTAGCGGCTGATCTGTGCGGTGGTTTGCAGGGCAAGTACCATGACCGGCAGGATCATTTGCGACAGTTGGTATTTGAAGCTGGCCCAGTCGTTGACCACGTGGGTGGTGTCATAGATGGAGGGCAGCCAGCCAAGTGTTACTGAAAAGATCACGATCAAGAGGGGACCGGTGAAGAACGGTGGGATTGAGAAACCAACCATCGTGATGAATGTTCCCGCTTGGTCAAAGACCGAATAGTGGCGGTAGGCGGAATAGATACCGATGGGCAGGGCGATCAAGATGCCGACGATATAAGCCAGTCCAACAACCCAAAGCGTTTGCGGGATGCGCTGGATCACGATGTCCATGATTGGTGAACGGGTCTGCCAGCTGATGTTGCGCTGTTGTGGGACAAGTTTCTCAAGCTCTGGGTCATAGACCATGCTGAATTGTGTGTCTGGCAACCAACCAAAGAGGAAGCTGTCGCGGGTCATCCAGTCAATCAAGAACTGTGGCTCCACGATAAAGAATTGGTTGAGCCATTTGAGGTATTGGATGTGTACCGGTGCGCCAAGGCCAAGAGCCTCGCGCATCTTTTGCTTTACCTCTGGCGGCACGGTCAGCGGCACTTGGGCCATTGGGTCACCGGGGGCGAGCTGGAGCAGTCCGAAGATTACAATACTGATGAACAAAAGCGTCGGGATCGAGGTGAGCATGCGACGGATTGTGAAGGTCAACATAAGCGGCGCCTTTGTGCGTCAGTCGTTGGGGTAGGGATGTAAGGTGCGCGCTTGGCACGCACCTTACGATGATTAAGGTCGACTTAGTTACCGATGCGGTACCAGTCAGCCACATTCCAAGTTTCTGAGTCGAATACGTTAAGAACAACGCCGCCCAAAGAGTTGGCATGTGCAGATACACGACCACGGTCAACCAATGGAACGATTGTGTAGCTGTCTTTTGTCAGCATGTCGTTCATTGCTTTGCCCAACTCACCACGTTTCTCAAGATCGCCAGTTTTGGCAAGCTCGTCGATCATAGCGTCATATGCTGGATCACAGAAACGGTTGATGTTTTCACCCTGCCATTGGCTGGATGGCTTAGGCTCGTTGCCACAACGGTAGGCCGCGAGGTAAGCTTGTGGGTCTGTGCCGTCAAACACGTTCGCATACATTTCTACGTCTGCGTAGAACTTTTGGAACGTATCAGGAGAACCCGGGTCACCACCGAAGAATACGGAACCGTCTAGGTTACGCAGTTCAGTTTCAACACCGATTTGGCTCCAGTAATCTTTAATCAAAGCTTGGAAATCCTGACGAACTGCGTTCGTGGATGTTTGATACAAGATTGAAAGACGCACGTCACCTTTAGCGCGAACGCCATCAGCGCCCATGGCCCAACCAGCTTCGTCGAGCAAAGCGTTTGCACCGGCGATGTCTTGTGTCAGGCATTCCGTGTTGTCAGACGCATACAAAGCAGGCGCTGGAACAAGGTTACACGTTGGACGACCTGCGTCGCCATACCCTACATCAACAAGCTCTTGGCGGTTGATGGCCATGGAAAGCGCTTTACGCACAGCAAGTTCTGACAAGAACGGGTGTGGCTCTGCAACTGTCGCACGTGTCTCTGGTGGGAGATCAGGTGATGGGTTGGTCAGGTTCATTTCTAGACGCTCAACAAGTGCGCCAAATGCGGAAACAGGAACACCTTTGCCGCCCTGAGCCATCTTTTGGATGACGTCTGGTGCAAGCTGTAGGTTCCAACCGTAGTCAAATTCGCCAGTTTCCATAACCGCACGACCAGAGGCTTCGGCAGAACCGCCACCTTTGAATGTCATGGATGCAAACGCTGGTTTGTTTGGGTCACGGTAGTTGTCGTTTGCGACCAGTGTAATCACGTCATTCGGTTTGAAGTCTGTGACAACAAATGGGCCAGTACCGATTGGGCCAAAGTTGGCTTCGGTACATTCTGGTGCGCGTGCGCCCAAGCAATCAGCAAATTGTGCCGCTTGGATAACCGGTGATTGGCCGCCAACGAATGGGCCATATGGGTTTGGTTTTGCTGTTGAGAAGGTAACTTTGGTTGTCTGCGCATCAATAGCTTCGACGCTTTCGACGCCTTCAAACTTAGCCAACTGCGCACAACCGCCTTCAGGGTCCATGCAATATTGTGCTGTGAAAACAAGGTCAGCTGAGGTCACTGGAGTGCCGTCTGACCATAGAAGGCCTTCTTTTAGCTTCCAAGTGATGGACGTCAGGTCCTCGGACACGCCGCCGTTTGCAACTGTCGGGATTTCATCTGTCAGATATGGAACCAAAGCACCGTTTTGGTCAAAACGCGCCATTGGTTCGATTACAACGGCTGAGGACTCGATGTCCTTTGTGCCGCCGGACAAATACGGGTTTAGGATAGAGGGGGCTTGCCAGTAGATGACTTTGACTTCGCCGTCGCGACCGCGTTCACCTTCGTGACCGTCAGCCAGTGCCATAGGTGCGAACGCTGTAGATGCGATGGCCCCAAGCAAGAGGGTTTTGAGTTTCATGTTGTACTCCATGTTGGACACAGAACTGTGTCGTTTATTCCGCAGATCACCAACGCTGGGCCTGAGGTATTTTGGGTGAATTGAAAGAAACAACACGAAGTAAGCGGTATAACCCAGTCAAAACAAAACGTTTTTTGGCAGCCTTCGCTCGTCCCCAACAAGCCACTGATTACTATCGAAACAGGTTCTGAAAAAATTGCAAGGGCGTTGATGGAAGACGTGGGGGAAAAGCCGTTCTAGCTGGGGTTATTTTTTGTGTCAGCGGTGAGCATCTATTTGACACCTGCCAAGGCTTGCCCTTAGCCTTTCAGAATGCCCGTCAAACGCGCGCACTGGGGGACGATATGCTAGATCACGAAAACGCATCGACAATTGGGTCACCGATTGCTGAAATCCATGGTTTACGGGTCGAATTCCAAACAAAAGACGGCCCTGTCGTTGGAGTTTCGGATGTTTCCTTTGATATCAATTCTGGCGAAACGGTCTGTGTTGTCGGCGAATCTGGATCGGGAAAATCGGTTTCTTCGCTGTCCTTGATGCGCTTGGTTGAGTTTGGTGGCGGTGAAATTACCAGCGGACGCCTATTATTTAATCGAAAAGACGAAGATCAGATTGATCTGGCCCAGACTGAACCGAATCTTATGCGTTCGATCCGTGGCAATGAGATTGGCATGATTTTTCAGGAGCCGATGACGGCACTGAACCCCGTTTTTACGGTTGAGCGTCAATTGACCGAGGGTTTGCGCCTGCACAAAGGCATGTCCAAGGTTGAGGCCTCTGAAAAGGCGCTGGAGCTGATGCGCGAAGTGCGTATTCCAGAACCAGAGCGTCGTTTGAAGCAATATCCCCACGAGTTGTCAGGCGGTATGCGCCAACGTGTTGTGATCGCAATGGCGCTGGCCTGTGAACCACGCCTTTTAATTGCGGATGAGCCAACAACGGCTTTGGATGTGACCATTCAGGCTGAAATCTTGGCCCTGATGGATCGGTTGAAGCGTGAAACCGGCACCGCCGTGATGTTCATCACCCATGATATGGCCGTGGTTGCACAGATGGCCGATCGCGTTGTGGTCATGTTCCGCGGTGAAAAAGTCGAAGAGGGAACTGTCGAGGAAATATTTGAAAATCCGCAGCATCCTTATACTAAGGCCTTATTGGCCGCTGTTCCTAAATTGGGCGAAATGACGGGCAAAGAATATCCAGAACCGATGGTTCTGATGGGCCGCGATCAGGGCGCGATTGAACCGATCAAAGGCAGTGATGAAGTGTTGCTAGAGGTTGAGAACCTCACCACCCGTTTTCCGGTCAAAGGAGGGTTCTTTCGCCGCACAATTGCGAATGTTCATGCGGTCGAGGACCTGTCGTTCACCATCAACAAGGGCCAGACCCTAAGTTTGGTTGGGGAATCTGGCTGTGGCAAATCCACTGCCGGTCGTTCGATTCTGCGCCTTGTTGATCCGCAAACGGGCGCTGTGCGTCTTGGTGGCAAAGACATTATGGCGCTGGATACCAATGGTTTGCGCAATGCGCGCCTTGATATGCAGATGATTTTCCAAGACCCCTTTGCATCGCTGAACCCGCAGATGCAGTTGTCGGATCAGGTCGCAGAACCCATGCACAACTTTGGCACGTTGAAGGGCAAAGCGCTGCAAGACCGCGTTGAGATGCTGTTTGATCGTGTTGAACTGCCGCGCAGTTTCATGCGCCGCTACCCACATGAATTGTCAGGTGGCCAACGACAGCGCGTTGCGATTGCGCGCGCTTTGGCATTGAACCCGAAACTTATCATTGCGGATGAAGCCGTGTCTGCGCTGGATGTGTCCGTGCAGTCCCAAGTGTTGAACCTGATGATGGAATTGCAGGCCGAACTGGACCTGTCGTTCTTGTTCATCTCACACGACATGGCCGTTGTTGAGCGCGTCAGCCACAATGTGGGTGTTATGTATTTGGGCCGTATTGTTGAAATGGGTCCACGCTCTGCTGTGTTTGAAAATCCGCAGCACCCATACACGCAAGCTTTGATGAAGGCGGTGCCTATCGCTGATCCGCGCAAACGTAAGGATGAGAAGGATTTGAACTTTAAGCCCATTCCGTCACCCATCCACCCAGCGACCTATATGGCCGAACCATCGGTGTACCGCGAAGTTGGGCCAGGCCATAAGGTTTTGGTGACAGACAGTGGGTATTGAGCCTGTGAACCGTCTAACCCCGCTTGAATTGATGACCCAGTTGATCGCCTTCCCGACGGTCAGCCGTGACAGCAACCTGCCGTTGATCGAGTGGGTTGAGACCTATCTTGCCTCGCACGGTATCACCTCGCACGTTTGGCCCGATCCTGATCAGCCGCACAAGGCGGCGTTGTTCGCCCATGTTGGCCCTGACGTTGAGGGCGCTGTTGTGCTGTCTGGGCACACCGATGTTGTGCCTGTTGATGGACAACCTTGGGACACGGACCCGTGGGAAGTGGTTGAGAAAGACGGCAAATATTATGGCCGTGGCACCTGTGACATGAAGGGCTTTGACGCATTGGCGATCTGGGCCTTGGTTGAGGCGCATTACGCTGATATTTCACGCCCCCTTCAGATCGCACTTAGCTTTGACGAGGAAGTTGGCTGTACCGGTGCACCGCCGATGATTGAGGCGATGCAAGGCGTGCTGCCCAAGGGCGATGTTGTCATTGTGGGCGAACCGTCCATGATGAAGGCCGTGACCGGCCATAAGGGTGGCAACGCTTATATGACCCATATGATTGGGTTTGAGGTACATTCGTCGATCTATTACCAAGGTGTAAGCGCGATCCATGAAGCGGCCCGCCTGATCCAATGGGCGAATGAACAGAACGAGGCCAATGCGGCCGCGACGCCTGCACCAATGGCTGCGATGTTCGATCCGCCCTATACTACGTGGCATGTGGGCACGATTGAGGGTGGCACAGCCGATAATATCACGGCCAAGGATTGCAATTTCAATATGGGCTACCGCGCAGTTCCGGGGGATGATCCTGCTGCATTGGACGCGATGTATTTTGCCAAGGTGAACGAGGTGAAGGCGGCGATGCAGGCGATCCACTCTGAGGCGGATATCAAACTAACGCCAAAATTCGCGGTGCCGCCGTTGTTGCCCGAAACGGATGGGGCTGCGGAAACATTGGCCCGTGTTATCACGGGTGACAATGCCAGCCATGTGGTCAGTTATGGCACTGAGGCAGGACAGTTTCAGGCGGCGGGTTATTCCGCTGTGGTCTGTGGCCCCGGTGATATCGCACAGGCCCATCAGCCAAATGAGTATATTGAGGTGGCCCAGTTTAACGCAGGTCATCAATTCATGCGCGATTTGCTTAAGAAATTGGCATAGCCGCTGTGCCTAGGGTGTTCTTATGACTCCGTTTCCGATCTCTTTGTCTACTCCAATCACATATGCAGGTCCGCCCCCTAGCGCGGCGGATGTTGTGGTTATTGGTGGTGGCGTCATCGGTGTGTGCACCGCGCTGTTTTTGGCTGAGGCTGGTAAGCGCGTTGTCCTGCTGGAAAAGGGGCGTATTGCGGGGGAGCAATCCAGCCGCAACTGGGGTTGGATCCGCCAGCAGGGTCGTGACCCAGATGAAATTCCGATTATGGCCGAGGCGCAAAAGATCTGGCGTGATTTGGCGGCTAAAACCAATGTTGATATTGGCCTGACCCAAGGTGGTGTGACCTATCTGGCCCATACTGAGGCGCAGATGCAGGGTTACCGCGAATGGTTAGAGCATGCCAAAGCGCATGACCTTGATAGCCGCATGTTGACGGAAGCGGGTGTTTCAGAGCTGTTGCCAAATATCAGGGGCAATCATGTTGGGGGTATTCATACCCCCAGCGATATGCGGGCTGAGCCATGGGTTGCTGTGCCTGCGTTGGCGGGCATCGCTGCACGTGCAGGGGCCACAATTGTTGAAAACTGTGCGGTGCGTGCGCTGGATATGACGGCGGGACGTGTGACTGGCGTTGTAACCGAAGCGGGCCTGATCAAAGCACCAGAGGTTGTTCTGGCTGGGGGCGCGTGGTCCTCATTGTTCCTGCGCAATATGGGGGTTTCTATCCCCCAACTGAGCGTGCGTGCTACGGTGGCGGCGACTGATCCGTTGCCTGTTGTACAAATGGGCGGCGTTGCCGATCGTGACCTGGCGTGGCGGCCCCGTGTTGATGGTGGGTATTCCCTTGCCTCTGGCGGGTTCATTGAGCTGTTTGTTGGCCCCGATGCATTCCGCGCTTTGCCCAAGTTCCTTGCGCAATTGCGCCATGATCCGTTTGGTGTGCGCCTTAGCCCTGCAGCGCCAAAGGGGTTTCCTGACGCATGGAGCACACCGCGCAAATGGGCCCCTGATGCGGTTAGCCCGTTTGAGGCGATGCGCGTGTTGAACCCTGATCCGAACCCGAAAAAGATCCACGACCTATGTGCGCGGTTTGAGGCAATGTTTCCCCATATTGGGACTGTGCGTTTGAAGTCAGCATGGGCGGGGATGATTGATACCATGCCTGACATCATTCCCGTGATGGACCGCGTTGCAGCCTTGCCAGGTTTGACACTGGGCACGGGATTCAGTGGCCATGGTTTTGGCATTGGGCCGGGGGCAGGGCGCATACTTGCCGCACTGGCAACTAGTGAAGATGTGGGCCATGATCTAACAAGATTCCGCTTAAGCCGCTTTAGCGATGGCAGCAAAATGCGGTTAGGCCCTGCCATATAGTTTAAAGGTGATGACATGCCGATTAAGAACAGATTTGCCGAAACCCACGCCGAAATAACAGCGTGGCGTCGTCATTTGCACATGCACCCTGAATTGGGCTTTGATGTGCATAATACTGCCAAATTCGTTGAGGACCGCCTACGTGAGTTCGGCATAACCGACATCACCACGGGAATCGGTCAGACGGGTGTTGTGGCTGTCATTAAGGGGCGCACCGATACATCAGGTCGTGTGATCGGCCTGCGCGCTGACATGGATGCGCTGCCGATCCATGAACAAACAGGGTTAGAATACGCCAGCACGATCCCGGGCAAGATGCATGCTTGTGGCCACGACGGGCATACGGCGATGTTGCTGGGCGCTGCGCAATATTTGGCGGAGACTCGCAATTTTGACGGAACGGCCGTGATGATCTTCCAACCTGCGGAAGAGGGCGGCGGTGGCGGCCTTGAGATGTGCAAGGACGGTCTGATGGAGCGTTGGGGCATTGATGAGGTGTATGGCATGCACAATATGCCGTTCTTTCCTGTCGGTGAATTTGCGATCCGTTCTGGCCCGTTGTTGGCGGCTGCGGATGAGTTTTACCTGACAATCACAGGACGTGGTGGTCATGCTGCGGCCCCGCATGAGGCGGTTGATCCAAACGTAGCATCTGCACATGTCATCCTAGCCCTGCAATCGGTGGCATCACGCGTGATTGATCCGCTTGAGAATGTGGTTGTGTCCGTTTGTTCACTGCACTCAGACACAGAGGCGCATAACATCATCCCCCAAGTGGTAAAGATGAACGGCACCGTGCGTACCCTTGATCCAAAGGTGCGCGACATCGTTGAAGAAAAGATCAAGAAACTGGTCAGCCTAACGGCCCAAGCCCATGATTGCGTGGCCGAACTTGACTACAGACGCGGCTACCCTGTGACAGTGAACACAGACGCCAACACAGATTATGCCAGCGATGCGGCCCTTGCGGTTGCAGGATCGGTGGACAGCAACACACCGCCGATTATGGCCGCCGAAGACTTTGCCTATATGTTGGAAGAGCGCCCAGGTGCATATATCATGGTAGGCAACGGGGACGGGGCAACCGTCCATCACCCAGAATATAACTTTAACGACGACGCGATCCCTGCAGGATGTAGTTGGTACGCTGAGATGGTTGAACGGCGCATGCCCTTGACCACTTAACGCCTTTCGCGGACGCCACCATCAGACTTCATAAGGAAGACCCACATGCCCGTAAAAAACAGATTTGCCGAATTGCACGACGACATCACAGCATGGCGTCGCGACATCCACCAAAACCCTGAAATCTTGTTTGAAACACACCGCACCAGCGCTTTGGTCGCTGAAAAGCTGCGCGCTTTTGGATGTGACGAAGTGGTTGAGGGCATTGGGCGCACGGGCGTTGTGGGTGTGATCAAGGGCAACTCAACCGCCTCTGGCAAAGTGATTGGCCTGCGCGCGGATATGGATGCACTGCCCATTCATGAACAAACCGGGCTTGAGTACGCCTCAAAGACCGACAACGCGATGCATGCTTGTGGCCATGACGGTCACACCGCCATGTTGTTGGGCGCTGCGCAATATCTGTGCGAGACCCGCAATTTTGATGGCACCACTGTGGTCATTTTCCAACCCGCAGAGGAAGGCGGCGGTGGCGGCAAAGAGATGTGTGATGATGGCATGATGGACCGTTGGAAGATCCAAGAGGTCTATGGGATGCACAACTGGCCAGGGATTCCTGTGGGCGATTTCGCCATCCGCTCTGGCCCGTTTTTCGCAGCGACCGATCAGTTTGAGATCATCGTCGAGGGCAAAGGCGGCCACGCGGCCAAGCCACATGAAACCGTCGACAGCATCGTTGTTGCGGCACACACGGTGACCGCGCTGCAATCGATTTCCAGCCGCAATGCCGATCCTGTGGATCAATTGGTGGTTTCTGTCACTTCGATCGAAAGCTCATCCAAGGCGTTTAACGTGATCGCGCAGCGCACCCATATGAAAGGGACCGTGCGGACAATGTCCAAACACATGCGCGGCATGGCTGAAGAGCGCCTGACCGCCATCGCCAAATCCGTGTCCGAAACATTTGGGGCAGAGGCCGAAGTGAAATATTACCGCGGTTATCCCTGCATGGTGAACCACCCAGAACAAACCGAATTCGCAGCCTCAGTGGCCACGAAAATTTCAGGATCATGCGCAGATGCGCCATTGGTGATGGGCGGCGAAGACTTTGCCTATCTTCTAGAGGAACGCCCAGGGGCCTATATTTTGGTTGGAAACGGCGACACCGCATCGGTGCACCACCCCGAATACAACTTTGATGACGCGGCAATTCCGGCTGGATGCAGCTGGTGGTCAGGCATTGTTGAAGAACGGATGCCTGCGGGGTGATGGGGGGGCTGGTTTGAGGGAAATGTGACTGATGCTGTAAGCTGAACTAAAGTCGGCTTTGAGAGATAGAGTGTATCGAGTTAATGGTCGTTTACTTGACACTCTTTTGTTTGTGTTAATTAATTCCGTATAGTCACAAAAGCTTGGGAATAGCAAATTGCATTCTAAAATCAAATATTCAGCGGAGTAGATTAAAAATGTCAGATGAAATTAAAGAGGGTGAGTTTCTCGAAGAAGAAGCGGACAAGAGCTGGGCAGGCTCTAGGGTAACAGAAGCAGGAATTACAGGAAACTATACGATTATTTTCAAGAATGGAGCCCAGATCACTTTAGAAGCGGTTAACTTAACCTGGTTTAGAATGGCCCAGCAGCCTGATAGACCCTATTTTCGAGCTAAATATACTAACGGTGGTGGCAAATGGTATCGTGTAGCGTGGGGCTCAACTGGTGGATTCTTAGATCAGGACGAAATTGTTGGAATTTTCCGTGTAGGCGAGTTTGGCAATGGTCAGTGGCCTTAAGCAACGCTCAGGTGCGGAAATATCAAGTGGAGATCTAACATAATTTCGCTTACCCGATCCACATCATAGGCAAAAGCGGACTTTGACTGCAAGACTGGGAACAGTAGCTTTGTCCGCTTAGTCGACCCTCAACTCACCCGCCGGTATGGCTCATGTGTCGTGGCATTTGCCCGTCTAGTTGTTGGCGTGAGTAATCGAAATCATGCCCCTTTGGCTTCATTGCGATTGAGGCGCGGATGGCGTCCTCTAGGGGGCCGTTGTCATCTGGATGGGCGCGTAAGGGGGCGCGCAGGTCTGCCATGTCTTCTTGGCCCAAGCACAGATAGATTTCGCCGGTACAGGTCAGGCGCACGCGGTTGCAGCTTTCGCAGAAATTGTGGCTAAGTGGTGTGATGAACCCGATTTTTTGCCCTGTTTCCTCAAGGCGGACGTAACGCGCAGGGCCGCCTGTGCGTTCGGCCAGTTCTGTCACGGTGTAATGTTCGTTGTATTTGGCCTGAACATCCTTGAGGGACCAATATTGGCTTAGGCGATCCTCGTTCCCGATGTCGCCCATTGGCATAACTTCGATCCACGTCAGGTCCATGCCCAGTTCTGCACACCACTCAGTGATTTGCGGCAGTTCGGGTTCGTTAAAGCCTTTTAGGGCCACCGCGTTGATCTTGACCTTTAGCCCAGCCTTGAGGGCGGCATCGACGCCGCGCAGCACTTGGGGCAGGCGGCCCCAGCGGGTGATGTCTGCGAATTTCTTCTCGTCAAGGGTATCGAGTGAGATGTTCACGCGGCGCACACCTGCGGCAAACAGATCATCGGCGTATTTCTCAAGCTGGCTGCCATTGGTGGTCAGCGTCAGTTCCTTGAGCGTTCCAGCTTCAAGGTGGCGGGTCATACCGTCAAAGAACGTCATGATCCCTTTGCG
>JAGSGK010000221.1 GCA_023955215.1 Paracoccaceae bacterium | reverse complement strand
TTATTGGGTCCGAAATTTTGGACTGTAGTGCACCATTGTCGGTCAAGACCATCAAGCCTTCGCTGTCACGGTCCAAACGACCTGCTGGATAGACCCGCGGCACGTTGATGTATTTCGACAAGGTTGGGCGAGGGGAGCCATCGCTGCCTTTGTCGGTGAACTGCGACAGGACGCCAAAAGGTTTATTAAAAAGGATAACGCGTGCCATATCAGTTCACCGGATTTAAGGTGGTGATCCCAACAGGAGCTCCACGTGCAAGGTCTGTATCAAGAGACATTAAGATGTATTCGCCGCGCCGCCATAGCTGCGCAAGGTCGTCATAGTGTCGTGATAGAAAATGGCCAGATTGGCCTGTAGAGGTCACAAATACCGAACTGTCTGGGTCGGCGAAATCATAGACACCACGATAACCTGCACCATGTACATTTTGGAACGGGTTTGTACCAGTGCCTGAAGTGAGGCCACGGTTTAGGGTGTTATCGCCGCCCGAAGTCGATTGGCGGATGTTTACGAAATAGCGAAGCAAAGGCACGTCGCCCAGTGTTTCATGGTCTTGGGTTGCCTGATGCGCATCACCCCAACGCAGGCTTTCAAAGGCTGTACCCCAGTTTTCTGAAATCTCGAGTAGGGCGTCATCGAGCGCGAGGCGTGCCATATCTGCACAGGTCTCGACAGGGGCGCTTTGTAGGATATCGCACCATTCAGAGGCTCCGTTGATATCGCGGAACACGCGTTCAATGAACAGTGGTTCAACGTGGGTGATTTCAGCAGCCATTGGGCCAAGTTCATCTTTGATCAGGCGCGATTGGAGGGCGCGGACCCAGGTTGCGTAAATCAACGGCTCTGGAAGGTGCTCGTTCATTTCGCCGTTCCAGCTGGCCAGCAAGGTCAGGGCCCGTTGGCGTTCGCGTTCAATCGTGCCCTCAGTTGCTGCTTCGCCTGTAAACCACAGCTCTGCACCAATCAATGGTAGCAATGAACGTGCTGTGAAGCTGACGGTGTCCAGTTGTGCCTCAACAAAGCTGTCACGCGTGTGTACTTGGCGCACTTGCATAAGGCGCTGCCAACGCTGAACCCGCTGGGTGTCACCCCATGTGAAAGAGATGTGGTTAGGGAAGGGGCGTTCGACGGTTTTGTTGTTGGTGTTACCAAGTAGACCACCCATGGGTTCGATAAACTCTGGGTTCGACGCATAGGGCATTGTGCCATCCCAGTGATTGCTCGCAGAACTTCCAAGGCTTGGTAGGCGACCCTCACTTTGGTGGTCAGTTTTACGGTTTGGTACAGAGCCGATCGTTTTCATGGCGATCTTGGTTTGGTCCGCAACCGTCAGGTTTTGTGCGGGTGCCATATGCAGTGATCCTGCGAAAAGCGCATCTTCGACCGTGGTCGATTGCATCAGGCGAATGCTGGCGCTGAGCGTGGTGTCGCTGGGGCTAAGGGCTGTTGATGACAATGCGGCAACATGCCCTGGAGGGGTCACAGCGCGCAGGTTTTGAAAGCTGCCAGGTAAGATAGGCCCATTGTCAGACCACCGCAGCGTGACGGTTACGGGGGCTTCGTCTTTGATGTTAATAATGGTGGGTCGAGATTGGAACTTCTTGAACCCCGTTGGAGTGAGGTATTCCTCAGAGTTCTCAGGATTTAGTTTCTCAATAACAACGTCTTGATCATCGACATATGCTGTTGTGACGCCCCAACCCAATTTTGCACTCCGGCCTGACCAGATTGATGGGATACCCGGTACTGTGGCACCGATGACGCCTCCAAGCTGTAACTCTAGACGGGCAAGATACCAGATTGAGGGTGCAGTAAAGGTCATGTGAGGATCGTTGGCGAGCAACGTGCCACCTGTTGCAGAGCGACTTGCGGCTGCTGCCCATGCATTCGAGGCCCCACTGAATCCACGCGCTTTGAAGGGCGACAACGGATGGTTTGGCGTGGTGTTGGTTGCAATATATTTTGGCGCACCTGGGACCAGGCTGGCATATTCTGGCAGGCTTGCAACGCCAACGCCGGGTGAGTCTGGAAGTATATCATTAAGGCGGTCGCTGTCTGGGAGTGCGAGCGACATACGTGCACGTAAAACTTCGTCAGCCAAATGACCCGATGATTGCAGAGCCATCAACTTGAGGATCGCAAGTGAGTCTACAGGGCGCCACGGCGCGAATGGCGTATTGAACACGAACAGTTCAGGTGCTCCGCGCCCTGATGAGCCGCGATTGATTTGTTGAAATTGGGCATTTACGCCTTCAGAGTATGCTTCTAGTGCAGCGATGGTTTGTGCGTCTTGTGCATCAACCGATGAAAGGGCCAATCGATAGATATCAAACCGGCGCATATATGTGTCGGTTTCTATTGTAGAGCGGCCAAACAGTTCGGATAGACGTCCCTGCGCGGTGCGCCGCAGCACAATCATCTGCCAAAGACGATCCTGTGCGTGAGCAAAGCCAAGACCAAAATAGGCATCGTGGTCTGTTTTAGCTAAAATATGCGGCACATTTGCGTGATCACGGACGATTTCGATGGGGGCGTTTGGTCCTGCCAATTCCAGCGTGGCATCGTAATCGGGCAGGGACCGAGATGCTAAATAATATGCTAAAAAAGCACCGAATACGATCAGCCCAATCAAAGCTGCCGCAAGCCGTACCAACCATTGAAACACAAGTATCATTGCGCCCCTCGCGTGTTGACCCCTTTGGTATGACTGTTAGGTATGGATCAAGTTGAAAGCAACACCACATCATGAGGAAACAACATGACTAAGCTAGCATTTTTAGGTTTGGGCGTCATGGGCGCACCAATGGCAGGGCATTTACAGGGCGCGGGCCACGATGTGACTGTTTTTAATCGAACTGAATCCAAAGCAACGGCATGGGCGCAAAAGTACAGCGGTGCAGCGGCCACGACGCCGCGCGAAGCAGCATTGGATGCTGATTTTGTTATGGCCTGTGTGGGCAATGATGATGATCTGCGCTCGGTCTGTTTGGGGCCAGATGGTGCATTTGCGGGGATGGCCAAAGGGTCTGTTTTCGTGGATCACACGACGGTTTCAGCAAAAGTGACCGCTGAGCTGTATGCTGCTGCCGCTGAGGTGGGAATATCCTTTGTCGACGCCCCAATTTCCGGCGGTCAAGCAGGGGCTGAGAACGCTGTGCTGTCTATTATGTGCGGGGCTGATGAAGATGCATTTGATAGCGCACTTCCTATCATGGAGGTCTATTCCAAAATTTGCCGTCGCATTGGTGCATCTGGGGCAGGCCAAATGACCAAGATGTGCAATCAGATTGCGATTGCTGGATTGGTTCAGGGACTGTCTGAGGCGCTGCATTTTGCGCAAAAAGCGGGTCTTGATGGTCGTGCTGTGGTTGAGGTGATCAGTCAAGGTGCCGCCGGTAGTTGGCAAATGGCCAATCGCAACGAGACGATGCTGGATGACCACTTTGATCACGGATTTGCAGTGGATTGGATGCGTAAGGATTTGGGCATTTGTCTAAACACAGCGGATGAAATTGGTGCGTCTTTGCCGATTACGGCATTGGTTGATCAATTCTATAAAGATGTTCAGAAAATGGGTGGTGGCCGCTGGGATACCTCAAGCCTGATCAAACGTCTCTAAGCATCGATTGCTAAATCTTGAATGTCGAAACGAAAAAAGGGGCCGTCAACTGTTAAAAGTTTGCGGCCCCTTTTTGTGAATTCTTATTCTATATCTATGGAATGATCCGCGAATATTTTGTTCCCTCTAGGGTCGCGCCGAGGCGTAAACCTGCACGTCCAAAAACAGCGGCTAGGACAGGGGACAACACTGTTGTTGTATCGGCTGCCAAGCTGTCGCCTGTTGAGTTTACAACATATTCCAGATCAGCACCTGCAGCCCAGCCACGGGAGCGACGGAAATCATTAAGAGCTTGATCCGTCATGAAAAACAGGACGTGCGCATACTGCTGTGCGCCAATTTGGAACCCGCCAGACGCCTTGGTCACAGAATAATAGTCAACGTTGGTATTGCCCACTAAAAGCGCCCCACGCCCATAAGCGCCGCCAAAGCCTAAACCAGCTTCGGTTACCAGTGGCATAACCAACATACCGTTGGATTTGTTCGCCAAATCAATAGTGTTGGGATAGCTGCGGTACATTTCAGTCAATGTTGCTTGAACCCGTGCATCAATGGTCGCGGCACCGCGCCCACCAACACCATTGCCACAAGCTGCTACAGCTGTGGTTGTTGCCAAAGCGCCAAGCGCGAATGCGCGGCGCGAGAAATTTGTATTGGTCATGTTAACCGCCTGTAATTTTTAATACTGCTCGCCGGATTTCCCGGTCTTCTTGGCAGATATACGCCTATTATGGTGCTTTGTCACGTCACAAGGACGTTTTGGGCAACTTACCGCTTTGACGCCAAAAGCCGTGCGGCTGCTGGTGCAAAATAGGTCAGGATTCCGTTACAGCCTGCGCGTTTGAATGCCATCAAGCTTTCCATCATCACGCGCTCTTCATCAATCCAGCCATTTTGGGCCGCTGCTTTGATCATGCTGTACTCGCCGCTTACCTGATAGGCATAAGTGGGGGCACCAAACGTATCTTTGACACGGCGGCAAATATCTAAATAGGGCATTCCAGGTTTCACCATGACCATATCCGCGCCCTCAGAAAGGTCACGTTCGATGAGCCGTAGTGCTTCATCTGAATTGGCAGGGTCCATTTGATATGTCTTCTTGTCCCCAACCAAAGCGCCTGATGCTCCAACTGCATCACGGAACGGGCCATAGAATGCCGAGGCATATTTGGCAGAATAGCTTAGGATCATCACGTTTTGATGCCCTGCTGCTTCTAGCGCGGTGCGCATTGCCGCGATGCGTCCGTCCATCATATCAGACGGTCCAATAATATCAGCGCCGGCTTCAGCTTGGGCCAATGTCATTTTAACAAGCGCCTCGACGGTGCGATCGTTGACGATCTCGCCATTCTCAACAAATCCATCATGTCCGTTAATGTTGTATGTGTCCAAAGCCACGTCAGTCATGATTGCAATTTCAGGAACTGCAGCCTTGATCGCGCGAATTGCGCGGTTGGCGTGGTTTTCAGGATCCCATGCGCCTGCACAATCTTCTGTGCGTTCTTCAATCCCTGTGTAGGGGAAAATACAGATGGCAGGGATACCAAGATCGGCTGCTTCACGTGCGGCTTCAACGACTTTATCAACCGAGCGGCGGAATACGCCGGGCATTGAGGGGATCGGTTCTTCGATACCTTCACCGCTGCGCACAAAAACGGGCCAAATAAAGTCATCAACGCTAAGGTCATTCTGACGTGTCAGGGCACGAATTGCCGATGATTGGCGGGTGCGACGCAAGCGGGTCGCAGGGAATTGGCTGATTGTTGGGCGCATTGTGGGTCACCTTTTCGATATATAGCTTTGCTGACACGGTTTTTTGCACCCTGCAAGGGTAGGAATTGTCGCAAAGCACGGGTAGAACACGGTTGATACCCTA
>JAGSGK010000055.1 GCA_023955215.1 Paracoccaceae bacterium | reverse complement strand
TCCTGTTCGTTATGGCACAGCGCGCGTTGCACAGCCCATGGGGCCGTATGATGCGCGCCATTCGCGACAACGAGTTTGCAGCTGAGGCTATGGGCAAGAACGTCACTGCCCGTCACTTGCAAATCTTCGTGCTTGGCTCCGCCGTATGTGGGATCGCTGGAGCGATGATGACGACGCTGGACGGTCAGTTGACGCCGGGCACATATCAGCCGCTGCGCTTTACCTTCCTGATCTGGGTTATGGTGATCGTTGGTGGGTCTGGGAACAACCTTGGGTCCGTCCTTGGTGGCTTCTTGATCTGGTGGTTGTGGGTCATGGTTGAGCCGATGGGCAGTGTCTTGATGAACTTTGTCACCTACGGCATGGCAGATGGCTATTGGTTGAAAGATCACCTGCTGGAAAGCGTCGCACACATGCGCCTTTTGACGATGGGTCTGGTTTTGTTGCTGGTCCTTAGGTTCAGCCCACGTGGTTTGATCCCTGAGAAATAGGATCAGATCACTAGACAAAGAAAAGGCCCCGACAGGAAACTGCGGGGCCTTTTTTCGTTTGTGGGCTTTGGTGCTTTAGGCAGAGTAACTGCCATCCTCACCGTGAACTTCATCCCCCTGCAAGGCGGGATTGAAGACAGATATCAAAAACATATCCATCCCGTCATCCACCGTCAGCGTGTGATTGTCGTGCTGGTCCAGCGCATACAAAACGCCCGCCTTGATTTTATGTACGGTGCCAGTGGCATGATCCGTCACGCGTCCTGTACCTGAAACGCAATAACACCCCTCGAGGTGGTTCTTGTATTCCAAGGTGAGCGAGGCGCCAGCCTGGACGATGGTTTCGTTCATGGAAAAGCCCATGTTGTCGGATTTCACCAACATCCGCAGGCTGCTCCACCACGGACCAGAGACATCGCGGGCGCCGCCGCGCAGATCATTTGCGTCGACGACAATCATTCTTAACGCCCCTTAAACAGACCACCCAAGATACCACGCACGATGCGGCGCCCTGTTGTCCCTTTGAGTTCCTTCAAGATGACAGACGCAACAGCCGCACCCAAACCATCAGGCTCGCGTTTGCGTGTTGGGCGCGAGGTTGATCGCGTTACACGGGTTCCCTCATAATCGACGTCCGGTGTTGAAATCGCGCAATGCTGGGTGTTCTTCCTCCTCAGCTTTAGCTTCGGCTTGTTCAGCTTCAAGTGCTGCGGCCTCTGCCCGTTTTGACAGGGTTTCAAATGCAGATTTGCGGTCAAGGGTTTCATCGTATTTACAAGACATGGGTGACATCGCCATGATGTCGGCACGTTCCCCTTTGGTGATCGGACCAAGTTGAGAAGACGGTGGACGGATCAAAGTGCGTTCCACAATCCCCGGCACGCCTTTTTTCTGCAGCATCGAGGTCACGGCCTCACCAACACCAACTTCGCGAATGGCCTCTTCGGTGTCAAAGCGTGGGTTCTCGCGGTAAGTTTCAGCAGCAAGGCGAAGCTCTTTGCGATCTTTAGCCGTAAAGGCACGCAAAGCATGTTGGAAGCGGTTCCCAAGCTGGCCAAGGATATCGTCAGGAACATCAGCAGGGTTTTGCGTGATGAAATAAACGCCAACACCTTTGGAACGGATCAGGCGGGCGAGTTGTTCAACCTTATTCACAAGCGCCTTTGGTGCGTCTTCAAACAGCAAGTGGGCTTCGTCAAAGAAGAAGACCAATTTTGGTTTGTCAGGGTTGCCGACCTCTGGCAGCTCCTCAAACAGTTCGGACAATAACCACAACAGGAATGTCGCGTAGAGACCTGGGGACGCCATCAATTGATCCGCTGCCAGCAAGTTGATAACACCACGACCATCCGCGTCAGTGCGAATAATATCGGACAGTTCCAATGCTGGTTCACCAAACAGGCTGTTGCCACCTTGATTTTCAAGCACAAGCAAACGACGTTGGATTGCACCAATCGATGAGCTTGAGACATTGCCATAACGCAAAGACAGTTCTTTTGCGTGTTCCCCGATCCAGACCAACAAGGCCTGAAGATCTTTTAGGTCCAGCAATGGGAGGCCTTCTTCGTCAGATAGACGGAAGGCAATGTTGATGATGCCCTCTTGAGCTTCGCTGAGTTCCAGCAACCGTGGTGCGAACGGGGTGCCCTTGTTCACCGAACAGATCCCAGAATGTGACTGGAAACTTTTCGTAGGCGTAATCGTCAAAGCCGATGATGCCTGCGCGTTTCATGAAAGCGTCGTGTAATTTGTGATCCGCACTCCCAGATTTGGCGAGACCAGAAAGGTCGCCTTTCACATCTGACAAAAAGACAGGAACGCCAGCATTGGAAAATCCCTCAGCAAGGATTTGTAGCGTTACGGTTTTACCCGTGCCTGTTGCGCCTGCAATCAAACCATGTCGGTTCGCATATTTCAGGCCGAGGCCTTGCTTTACAGCGTATTAGTCACCGCCGCCGCCAATAAATAGTTCGGATGTCACATGCGTTAACCTTTTGTTCAAAACTTAATTCGTGCCTACCATACTAACTTAACCTTTGGCGGTCATATTGTTTTTTGTTCCAAACCTAAATGTCCTTCGGGTTTGTAACACTTCCTCCCTGTCAGACTGGCCGTGCCTTCGGGTACGGCCCTTTTTACGGTTGCGACCCCGTAGTTCTATTGGCTCTTTTCCGAAACTAGCTGTTGACCGACTAACTGTGGTTTCGTAACGTTTGGGCATAAGTCGGCCTAGTCCGACGGGGAGAATAAATTTGGAAAAGAGAGCTCAACGAAGCTCTCTTTTCTTTTTTGTAGATACCCAATTGATTTACCCAAAGAAATCAGCAGAAAATTGCCCAAATACGAATGACCGGTTGCGGTTCATCACTGACATGTAGATTTCACCATGTTAGAAATACCAATAAAGCAATGAATAATGGATATCTAATGACCAATTTTCGCAATGCAGTAGTTTTAAGCACAGCTCTTATTTTCGGGATGACCGGTGCAACATTTGCACAAGAAACCGCAACTGAAACTGAAACAGCGGTCGAAGCTGAGGCCCAAGCCGTTGAGACACCGACCGAGGGCGCTGATGCTGGGGCCGCTGAAGGAAACCCAACTGGTTTAAGTCTTGGCGAAGAAGCCGAGCAAGAATTGGCTGCAGGCCAGCTTTACATCAAAGAGAAGGTTGGGGATTGGGAGATGCGCTGCGTCAAAGTTGATGGCGAAGGCGAAGAGCCATGCCAGATGTATCAATTGATGGACGACGGTGCTGGTTCGCCAGTTGCTGAGGTTTCAATGTTCCGTCTGAAAGATGGTGGCAAAGCGAAAGCTGGTGCGACAATCGTAGTGCCGCTCGAGACCTCCCTACCTCAACAATTAAGCATCACTGTCGATGGTGGCAAAGCGCGCCGTTATCCATATTCATTCTGTAACCAAGTTGGTTGCTTTGCACGCATCGGCCTTACGGCAGAAGACGTCGCAAGTTTCAAACGTGGGAATACAGCTACGATGACAATCGTTCCTGCACTAGCGCAAGAGCAGAAGGTAGAATTGACATTGTCATTGACCGGTTTCACAGCCGCCTATGACAAAGTTTCTGTTGTTGAACCATAAACCAGACATAAATCAAACAAGGGGCCGTCTGTTTTCACATGCGGCCTTTTGCGTTTCTAAACCTTGCGAAGCGCCAAAACGGCGTTCATGCCACCAAAGGCAAAGGCGTTAGACAGCACAACGTTAACTTTCGCATCGCGTGCTTCATTGGGCACCACATCAAGGGCGCATTCTGGATCTGCTTCTTCGTACCCAATTGTAGGCGCGATAACACCATCCCGTAGCGCCATGATGCAGGCCAGCAATTCAACAGCGCCCGTGCCACCGATCAAATGACCATGCATAGATTTTGTGGACGAAATCATCAACTTATCCGCATGCGGGCCAAAGACATCAGCAACAGCCGCGCATTCGGTTTTATCGTTCGCAGCCGTTCCAGTACCGTGTGCGTTGATATAACCAACGTCTTCCGGATTAAGCTGTGCATCGCTTAGCGCGCCCGCAATCGCCCGCGCGGCTCCGTTTTTGGACGGCATGACGATATCTGTGGCGTCCGAGGACATGGCGAAACCTGCGACTTCGCACAGGATTTCAGCGCCGCGTGCGCGTGCGTGTTCGTATTCTTCAAACACAAAAATGCCCGCGCCTTCGCCCTGAACCATACCATTGCGATTGGCCGAAAACGGGCGGCACGCGTCCTTGGACATGACGCGAAGACCTTCCCAAGCTTTCACCCCGCCAAAGCACAGCATGGACTCTGATCCACCTGTCACCATCGCAGGTGCCATACCAGTGCGCACCATTTGAAAGGCTTGCGCCATTGCATGATTAGATGAGGCGCAGGCGGTGGAAACAGTGAAGGATGGGCCCTTCAGGTTATATTCCATACTGACATGGCTGGCCGCTGCGTTGTTCATCAGTTTGGGCACGACGAAAGGATGGACACGGTTTTTACCATCTTCATAGACGGACCGATAGTTGTCGTCCCATGTGCTAACGCCACCACCAGCGGTGCCAAGAACAACACCGGATTTGGCTGCCAATTCACCGCTGAACGTGATGCCAGATTGCGCGATTGCCTCAGCAGCTGCGGCAAGGGTGAACTGGGTAAAACGATCATAGAGCGACATCTGTTGGCGGTTATACCGCCCGTCTGCCTCAAACCCGCGCACTTGGCCGCCGATCTGGATTGACAGCCGTTCCACATCGCGAAACACCAAGGGGCCGATACCACAGCGCCCTTCGGCCATGGCCGTCATTGTATCTGCAACACTGTGGCCCAGAGCGTTGATTGTGCCTGCACCCGTGATGACAACGCGTTTCATCCGTTTAGCCCGCCTGCTCTTTCAAAAGACGTTCCACACCCTCAATGATCTTGGAGACGCTGGAAATATCGAAGTCGCTGTTGGTAGGTTCATTGGCATTGAAGGGAACCGTAATGTCGAATTCTTCTTCAATTGCAAAGATGCTTTCCACCAGACCAAGGCTATCTATCCCCAAATCTTCAAGTGTACTTTCCATCGTCACATCCGAGGTTTCGAGCACTGCCTGCTCTGCGATGATTTCGAATATCTTATCAGTCACACTCATTGCTTTACCCTTTAGTCTTTATTGTCATCAGAGCTGCGATTTTTAAGGGCTGTCACGTCGCGAAACAGGCGTGGCAGGCGGCGCAGTAGCTTGTAAATTTCCAACTGCTTGTCCATCTGCGTGGCCGGATACCCCAACATAACACGACCCGCAGGCACGTTACTCAGAACTTTGGTTGCGCCGCCAGTGATCACACGATCCCCGACAAAGACGTTGTCAGTAACACCCGTCATTCCACCCAGAACAACATTGTTGCCTATTACCGTAGAACCGGCGATCGCAACGTGACCACAAATCAAGCAATCACGTCCAATACGCACGTTGTGACCGATCTGCGCCATGTTGTCGAATTTACAGCCATCCCCAATCACCGTGTCACGGATGGTTCCGTTGTCTACGGTTGTATTGGCACCAATTTCAACGTCCTCGCCAATGACAACCGAGCCAAGCGAGTGGATGCGGGTCCAAGACTGCGGTTCAGTTTCTTGCTGATCACCAAGGCTTTCGCGGACGGCTTCGACCCCCGATTTTTCAGCCGTAGCAAAACTGAACCCATCTCCACCGATCCTCGCACCCGGTTGTGCAATGAACCGTGCGCCAATACGGACACGTGCACCAATGCTAACTTGTTCCCGCAGATAGGCGTTTTCACCGATGATCACGTCCATGCCGATAAAGCACTGAGGGCCAATGATGCTGCCAGCGCCAATCTTGGCGCGTGGGCCGATGACGACAAGCGGTCCAACACAAACATCTGAAGCCAGTTCTGCGGATGGATCAATAACCGAACTTGGGTGAATTCCTGCGTCGTAGCCCTGCCCTAGATCCATCAATGCGGTTAGGGGCGCCATCGCGAAACGTGCGCGTTTGGGAACAATTGCGGCCTCAAGCCCCATTGCTTGCCAATCGGCCCCCTCCCACACCATAGCTGCGCGGGCTTGGCCACTTGATAGGCTTTCGGCGTATTTTTCATCCGTCGCAAGCGCCAGATCATCAGGTCCAGCGCTTGCTGGTTCCTGAACCGAGCTGACCAAAAGGTCAACGGCGCCGAAGGCTTGTGCCCCGAGTGCCGCTGCGATGTCTTTAATGGAATGACTCATGTGATCAGCGTCCCGTAAATTACAGGACCTGAATTAACCTTGTACGGCGCGCAATGCCACCCCTGCCTTTGCCAAAGCATTCCAAACTTGTGCATCACGGCCATAAACGTCGCGGCGATACTGTGTGTGGCCTTTGGCATTGGTAGAGGCGGTGCGGTAGATAATGTGCACAGGAACAGGTGATTTCAGATTCACACGTTGCTCTTTGCCGGTTGCCAACTGGGCTTGGAAATACTCTTTGGGGTTCCCAACTTCTTTGGCCAGTAGTGCGTAGGCAAAATCAAATGGGTCAGCCAAACGAACACACCCGTGGCTGAACGCGCGAACTTCACGTGAGAACAGGTTTTTGGCAGGCGTGTCGTGCAGGTAAATGTTGTAGGGATTTGGGAAGATGAACTTAACCAGACCCAGCGCGTTGCCCTTTGACGGAGGCTGGCGCATGGAGAACGGGAAGGTTTTTTCGTTATACTGAGAGAAATTCACAGCAGAGCGATTGACCTTACGGCCTTTGCTGTCGGTGATTTCAATGTGACGTACAGCGTTGCTGTTGCGCTTCAGCGCCGGCAGATATTCCTTTGTGATAATGGAACGCGGGACATACCAGCTTGGGTTAATGACCATGTATTCCATCACGTCGGAAAATTCGACTGTTGGGCGATCTGATTTGTTTGCACCAACAACAGAACGAGTTTCAAATGTCACTTTGTTGTTGTCGATAATCTTGGCTGTGAAGTCAGGAATGTTCACCAAGACGTGGCGCTTGCCGCGTTCTTGGTTCAACCAACGCTCACGTTCCATCGCAACGATGATGGATTGTAGGCGGGTTTGAACACCTTTGTTGATCTCAGATATTGTGCCTGCACCAGCGACGCCATCTGCAGCCATACCATGTGCCAATTGAAACTGCTGGATGGCAGATTTCATGTTGTCGTCATAAGTCTGTGTCGAGCTGCGCTTCATAAAGCCCATAGTCATCAAGCGGTTGCGCAATGCGACAACAGATGCACCTGATTGACCTGGCTTCAAAGACTTAGCAGGAACAGTTGCACCCCATCCGCCTTTGCCAAGCAAACGCTCAAGACGCAGTTTTTCCTTCATCAACGCATTGTATTCCATGGTTTTGGGGGCCAAAGCCTTAAAGAAACCTGCTGGTGAAGATTTGACGAAGTTCACAAGGTAAGATGTGCGATCACGGTATGGAACTTTGCGCACAATTGCGCTGTTCACACGGCTGGGGATCAATACACCGGTTTGAAGATCACGCGCGTACTGCAAAAAGACGCGGCTAATTTCGACTTCAACTGCACCACGCTCACGTGGGCCGCGGGCTGCTTTCATCTTGGCCTGAAGCCCGGCTGAATCGTAGCGTTCGGTTGGCAGGCCGTGTGACGAGGCGTTCGCCAATGCTTTGATCAACGCCTGACGACGGGAGCGTTCACGTCCTGAGCGACCAGTCCAAACGCTTTTGTAGCCGTTGGCCTGATAGAATGCTGCGATATCTTTGTCGCGCGCCGCAGCTTCGGCCACAGCTTGTTTGAATGCTGTGACTTGTGCCTCAGCAGGTTTTGGAGCAATGAAAAGCCCCAGAACCACCAGCGACAAAGCCAGAACAGATGTCATCTTGAATATGCGTTGCAACATATCTACCCCATAGAAAAATGCACTCGTACGAATTGCGGGCATTTTGTTGGATGCACAAAGAGTTGTCCATTCACATTCACGCCACACCCTTAAGATTATGTTCAGATAGACAATGTGTTGCATGTTGCCGCCATTGTTTCGGCAGTTTGGCCGCATTCTCTATAAACTGCGCAGAAAATCGCCTAAAATTATTGAAATTCTCTGTGGGTAAAATTCATTGCTTGGTTAACGATTCGGCTTATGCAATAAGGGTGTTGCATCTGGGGACAAGATGAATTGCCCGTGCTTGCAACACGGGAAACAGGCATACGGGACACGTTTTACTATGACGATTGATGGCACCACGGGCACGATGACCCGCCGCGCGTTGTTGGGGGCTTTTGCCGCGACAACCGTAACAGCCGCCCCTACTTTCTCTAATGCAGCAGGTATTTTACGCGGTGCAGGCGATATTCGCCGTATTCGCATGTTTTCGGGCCGTACCGGTGAACGTATCGATATGATCTATTGGATCGAAGGTAAGTACATCAAAGATGCCGTTAAAGAAGTGAACTACTTCATGCGTGACTGGCGGACTGACGGTGTGAAATCCATGGATTTGCGCACAATCGACGTTATGGCCGCAGCCCACAATTTGATGGATGCCAACGAGCCGTATATGTTGTTGTCCGGCTACCGCAGCCCAAAAACCAACGCGATGCTACGTTCACGTTCCAAAGGCGTTGCTAAGAATTCCCTACACATGCAAGGCAAGGCTGCTGATTTGCGTCTATCGACCCGCTCTGTTGGCCAAATGGCCCGTGCAGCAGCAGCATGTCGTGGTGGTGGTGTTGGCCGTTATTCAGGTTCCAACTTTGTCCATATGGATTGCGGTGTTGTCCGCACATGGGGCAGCTGATTTTTTAAACAGAGTTTATGAAGATACAAACGAAAGCGCCTTTTGGGGCGCTTTCGTTTGTAGTTCATTGGAAAAATGGTGGTCCCAGCTGGATTTGAACCAGCGACCCCTCGCTTCGGAGGCGAGTACTCTATCCAGCTGAGCTATGGGACCATTCATGCGCGGTATAGCTTTGCAGCTGTTGCGCTGCAATTGTTAAATGACGCGATGTGTTTGCGCCTTAGGCGAAAAGGTCGTGTGCCAATTCCAACGCATCGATCCAAACATCAACTTCATCAGTCGTGTTATACATCGCAAAAGACGCACGGCATGTTGCACTGAGGCCAAGATGTTCCATCAATGGACCTGTACAATGCTGCCCTGCCCGCACCGCAACGCCCTTTTTATCAAGGATCGTTGAGATGTCATGCGCATGCGCTGCACCATCCATTGTAAAGCTAAAGATGGCTCCTTTGTCCGCGGTTGTCCCTTGGACTTGGATCCAGTTCAAACCCGCAAGTTTCGCAACAGCGTAATCACGTAGGCTATTCTCATGGGCCGCAATCGCGTCCATTCCGGTATCCATCATGTAATCGACAGCCGTGCCAAGACCGATCATTTGAACGATCCCCGGTGTGCCTGCTTCGAACTTCATCGGGGCGTCATTATAGATGACACCTGATTTGGACACTTCACGGATCATATCACCGCCACCGATGAATGGCTGCATCTCAGCCATCCGTTCAGGTTTGATGTGGGTCGCGCCAGAACCTGATGGACCGTACAATTTGTGACCCGTTACAGCGTAAAAATCTGCATCGATGTCTTGAACATCTACCGGCATGTGTACCGCTGCTTGTGATCCATCAACCAAGACGCGCACACCTTTTGCACGTGCGCCCGCGCAAATGGTTTTTACATCCACTTTGGTGCCCAAAACATTGGACATATGAGTGATCGCGATCAATTTCGTTTTTGGCGTAATCGCATCAAGAACCGCTTGGGGGTCCAACGCACCAGTCGCATCGACATCCACCCATTTGATTACGACACCTTGGCGTTCGCGTAGAAAGTGCCAAGGCACGATATTGGCGTGGTGCTCCATGACGCTTAGGATGATTTCATCACCGGCTTTTAGGTTCGGCATAGCCCAACCATACGCAACCATATTGATGCCCTCGGTGGTGCCTGAGTTGAAAACGATTTCGTTTTCTGAAGCCGCGTTCATGAATTTGGCGATTTTTCCGCGCACAGCCTCATAATTGTCTGTTGCAAGGTTCGACAAGAAATGAAGACCACGATGCACATTTGCATACTCTTCTGCATAAGCGCGTGTGATCGTATCAATCACGACCTGCGGCTTTTGCGCGGATGCACCATTATCAAGGTAAACCAATGGCTTACCATTCACTTCTCGTGCAAGAATTGGGAAATCAGCACGTACTTTAGCGACATCATACATTCGGAGAAATTCCCATAGAGGCGAGACCGGTAATGGTCAGGATAAAACTAAGGCCCATGATTATGCCAACGGTTGCCGACAGTAGAACGCCAACGGTTTTGAAAACAGAGCCAAGGCCCGCGCCTTCATTAACGCAGTGAACCAGTATCCACAGGCTGAACAAAGCAACGGCTAACCCAAACAAGCCAGCAATCGTTGGAGCCACCAGAAGCAACACCAACAAGACAACTTGGGCCAAAACACGCATGGCTTGCAGCCACACCAAGACGGACAACATGTCGTCCAAGCTGCCCTCCCCACCAATCGCAGCACCAATCCAATGCAAAACATGGACCGTGATCACCATGGCACCCGCCAGAAACACAAACGCAAATAGTGGGCTAAAGATGATCTGCGGAATTTGGATTGGCATTTGTGCCAATTGTTCTGGGGTTGGCCCAGTCAACGCATTGGACAACCAAACAAGGGCTGCGTTGGCGATACTAATAAGTAACAGAAACGTCCATAAAATATCACGGCGATAGACCGCAGCGATAACCAAGCGTGCTGCATTAGCAGGGTCACGCAAAGTCAGTGCAACAAGCACGCTCAATGATTGGACATTCAAGTTCATAGATCGACACTTTCTGCAGCGCGCATTCCTGCGATCCAAAACCATAAGATGTTGGCGAGCCATAGAATGCCGACCAGTTGTAAACCAGCACTTGGGCCGATGAAGGCTGCAATTAACCCCAACAGCAAAAACATAGGGCTGCTGGCAAGCAGCGCCCAAAACAAGCTAAGGCGCACGCCATACCCTGTGATGTTGCGGCCTGCTAAAAGTGCGAGGCCGTACATGAAGGCCGCAAAGCCATAGAGCAGCAGCGGGACCAAGAAGATCCACAAAAACGCGCTCCAATACATCCGCGCCATCAATGGAACGTCTGGATCAAAATGGGCTTCGCGTGCTTGATATGGCGCTTGCGCGATGAACATCATGATGCATGCGAACAGCAGGATGTTCAGCGCGAAACCTTCACGCCGTCCCTGCCCCAAAAGCCGCGCAACCACGCGACCCGGTCCACGATAGCTGGCCCGAATATCTGCAGTAACAGACATCAGCCGCGACGCCGTTCCAACCAAGACGCCATGCGTTCGTTGATTTGCTCGCGCAGTGTTTCATCTTCGATCTCGTCCACGGCTTCAGCCAAGAACGACAGGGTCAACAAGTCAGTCGCAACTGGTTTGCTGATCCCGCGTGATTGTAGATAGAACAATGCGGTTTCATCAATCGCACCAGAGGTGGATCCGTGTGAGCAGATCACGTCATCGGCGTAGATTTCAAGCTCAGGCTTGGCCAAGAACTGGCTGTCACCATCCAAAAGCAATGATTGGCTGATCTGGTAGCCATCCGTCTTCTGTGCACCGGCTTTGACCAAGATTTTGCCTTGGAAAACGCCTGTCGCGCCGTTGCGCAGCACCTTTTTGAACACCTGACGGCTTTCGCAGTTTTCTGCGTCATGGGTGATGAACACCGTGTCGTCGTGGTGAAAATCACCGTCGCCTACACATGCGCCACCGACGGTTGCTTTTGCATCGTCGCCTGTCAGCTCAAGAACACATTCGTTGCGCGTCATTACGCCATTTGCAGTAAGCGTGAAGGATTTGAACACTGATTCAGTGCCCAAACGTGCAAAGATATGCGTGGCTGCGCGGCGTTCATGGTCTCGCCCTTGGGCACGAATGTGGTGGAACGCTGCGGTGTCAGCAACTTCAACTTCGGTCACCATATTAAGGCGTGCAGCAGCTGGTCCTGTTTCCAGAACAGTTAGGCTAGCGCCTGCGTCCAGTTTGATCACGTTGTGCAACATCACATCAGATGTTTCTGAGTTGTGAAGGTAGATCATGTTGATCGGCTTGCTTGCTGCACCCGTCACATGGATCAAAACACCATCCGTTGCAAAAGCAGTGTTCAAGGCGGCCAATGGACGCTCAACAGGCTTTTGACCATTGGTTTCTAGAACACCGTAAACATCGCGGGCCCAGTGGATATCGGCATCCGCAGTTGCTAGACGTTCGATGCTTACACCCTCAAGGGACAGATCATCAGAGGCATCCGCATCAAATACACCGTCTACAAATACGATTTTGAGGCGTTCAACATCGTCAAACAGTGCTGCTTCGTCATTGTGAAACAGGGCCGCAGGCACAGCAACCGCTTGGGTCAATGTGTCTGGACGTGTGTATTTCCAATATTCATCACGACGGCTTGGCAAACCCATCATCTGAACACGTGACAACGCATCCTTGCGCGCCGCGTCAGACCATCCGCCCGCTGGCAGGGTCAAACCCGCCAAACGCTCGTCAGTGACATTCATCGTTTCAGCAACAGCGCTCATTAGGAAACCTCTGCCAAGATGTCGGCGTAACCGTTCTGTTCAACTTCTAGAGCCAACTCAGGACCGCCAGATTTGATGATACGGCCGTTTGCCATGATGTGAACCACGTCAGGTTTGATATGGTCCAAAAGACGCTGGTAGTGCGTGATGACCAAGAAAGAGCGGCCTTCAGAACGCAAAGCATTCACACCTTCAGAGACCAATTTCATCGCATCAACATCCAGACCCGAGTCTGTCTCGTCCAAGATACACATCTTTGGCTCAAGCATCGCCATCTGCAAAATCTCGTTGCGCTTTTTCTCACCACCGGAAAAGCCAACGTTGACTGGGCGCTTCAACATGTCAGCGTCGATTTCCAGCGTCTTCGCTTTGGCGCGAACAACTTTGAGGAATTCAGCGGCAGACATTTCTTCT
>JAGSGK010000168.1 GCA_023955215.1 Paracoccaceae bacterium | reverse complement strand
GAACGCGTGATGGCGCGGCTTTACGATATTCACACACCACTACCCGCAGCTAAGGCGGAACTGACGGCCGAGGCAGAACGTCTAACGCCAAAACTACGCACAGGCGATTACGCCCAAGCGGTCATGGACTTGGGCGCAACTATTTGCACGCCGAAATCTCCTACATGTGACGTCTGTCCGTGGCGGGAGCCATGCAAAGCGCGTAAAAAGGGCACCGCGCTAGAACTGCCCCAAAAGACACCTAAGAAGCCAAACCAGTACGCCATGGAACCGTGTATTTGGGCCGTCGCTCAGATGGCGCATGGCTGATGGAGCGCCGGCCTGACAAAGGGTTACTGGGTGGCATGCTGGGCTGGCCTGGTTCTGATTGGATAGATGCAGATGCCCCACGACCGACAGGAACACCTCCGACATCTGCCGACTGGAAAGCCGCAGAAGGCGAGGTCCGCCATACTTTTACTCATTTTCATCTGTTATTGACCGTCATGACTGCGTCAGTAGACAGCGATGAACAACTATTGTTCTTGGGGCACAACGATTTTCGTCCCTCTGACTTACCAACAGTCATGCGTAAGGCATTTGACCTTATTGAAAAATAAGGCAAACCTATCGCTTCCCAAAGCGCGCCAAGCTACTCAAAGGATTTACGATGATCACTTCCGCTTCAGATATGGCAAAAATTCAGAATGCCCTTCCTTTTTGGGTATCCTTGGGGCTTATCCCAGTCGCTTGGATTGGCGCATCTTATGGTGGTTGGACAGTTCTGCTGTTACCGTTCCTCACATGGTATCTTTTCTCCGGGATCGACTTGGCGGTAGGCTTGGACGTGCGAAATGCTGATTTGGATGCAACTGATGACGACCTTTATTGGTACCGATTTATCACGATAATTTGGGCACCGTTACAATTTATCACAGTTTTCGGCCTTATCGCTTACGTCACCGGTGCCTCACATCTTGGGGCATGGGAAAAGATCGGACTATTTTTGGGTATTGGCGTCATAACGGGAACAATTGGAATAAATTACAGTCACGAGCTGATGCACCAAAAGAACAAAATGGAACGCCAAATGGCCGACATCTTGTTGGGAATGGTAATGTATTCACACTTTCGCTCAGAACACATGTTGGTCCATCACCGCTACGTCGCGACACCGCGTGACCCAGTCACTGCACGCATGGGTGAGCATTTCTATCGTTACTTCCCTCGTGTCTTGAGCAGTTCTTTTTTGTCAGCCCTTGGAGCTGAAGCCGCCATGCTCGCACGCAAAGACCTGCCAGCGACAGATCGTGGCAACCCTTTCTGGAAATATGCAGCGCTTCAAGGCAGCTTCCTGTTACTCTCGTTTATTCTGGGCGGATGGGTTGGCGTCGGACTGTTCCTACTTCAGGCAGGCATCGCGATTTGGCAGCTCGAATTGGTCAATTTCATCGAACATTATGGCCTGACCCGTAAACACTTGGGCGAGGGTAAATATGAACATGTACAACCACGACATTCTTGGAACGCAGCACATAAGGCGTCAAATTGGCTGCTGATCAACTTGCAGCGCCATTCGGATCATCATTACAAACCCGACCGTCGCTTTCCAATTTTGCAAAATTATACCGAAGCAGATGCCCCGCAGCTGCCATATGGCTATCCAATCATGACAATGGCAGCGATGTATCCACCATTGTTTCGCCGGATCATGAACCCGCGTGTGCGTAAATGGCGCGAAATGTATTATCCTGAAATCACCGATTGGTCGGCATACAACGCAGCAACAAACCCAATGCCGCGCTAAACTTTCAGGCGATCACGAATAAAAAAACCCCGCCACAAGGGCGGGGTATAGTTGAGTGCCTTTTGATGCGGCCTCGGGTAAAGGCCACCGGCACCGGCGGTGTTCGTAAAACTGTAGTGTTAGGTGAGGATCAGTCGTGCATCTCAGCGCGAACTTGTTGACGCAACAGATCGATAGGAACCTTTTTCCCGTCTTTCTTAAAGCACCAGTAAGTCCAGCCGTTGCAGCTTGGCGCGCCTTCAAGATGCGCACCCACTTGGTGGATTGATCCTTTGATGTCATCACCGATCAAGGTGCCGTCAGCACGTACCTTGGCCTTATGGCGCTTGTTCATCGAATAAAGTTCTTCGCCCGGGCGCAACATGCCGCGCTCAACCAATTGGCCAAACGGAACACGTGGCTCTGCGCGTTTAGAGGCACTGACCTGCAATGCTTCGCGGTCAAATTTGCGTGCATTCGCGATGCGTTTCGCCGCAACCTTACGGTATGCTTCTTCACGCTCGATACCGATGAAATCACGGCCCAGCATCTTAGCAACAGCACCAGTGGTACCTGTGCCAAAGAACGGGTCAAGGATCACATCACCCGGGTTGGTAGAGCCAACCAAGATACGGTGCAGCAAGCTTTCCGGCTTTTGTGTCGGGTGCGCTTTGTCGCCCGCTTCGTCTTTTAGACGTTCGTGGCCAGTGCAGATCGGAAGGACCCAATCGCTGCGCATTTGAATGCCTTCATTCAGCGCTTTCAAAGCATCGTAGTTAAATGTGTATTTGCTGGCTTCGTTCTTACCAGCCCAGATCATTGTCTCGTGAGCGTTGGTAAAACGTTTGCCTCGGAAGTTTGGCATTGGGTTAGACTTGCGCCAAACAACGTCGTTCAAAATCCAAAAGCCTTCGTTCTGCAAAGATGCGCCAACGCGGAAAATGTTGTGGTAGCTACCAATGACCCAGATCGCGCCATTTGGCTTCAGAAGGCGACGTGCGGCCTTGAGCCATGCAGTCGTGAATTCGTCATAAGCACGGAAACTGCTGAATTGGTCCCAGTGATCATCAACCGCATCCACTTTGGAATTGTCGGGACGATGCAAGTCACCTTTGAGCTGCAAGTTATAGGGCGGATCTGCAAAAATCAGATCAATAGACTCAGCAGGCAGACTGTTCATCACATCGATGCAATCGCCAGCAATAATTTCGTTCAATGGAAGCGGCACAGCCGTCTTCACAGGTGCCACCGCACTCTTAACTTTGGTCATAATTTTCTGCCTCTGCTCGGCTCATTATTGAGCTCGTTTGTTGTCTCCAATCTGAGTCAAAGGCGATTCGAGGTCAATTTCTTTATTGAATCAATTGGTTACTATTTTCTCTTGATACAACATATTGTGCACCGGTTTGAACGAACGTCTATGGTGTGGGGTTACTCCCAATTTTTGCAGCGCCTCCATGTGCTTTTTTGATCCATAACCCATGTTGGTTTCCCAACCATAACCGGGGTACTGTTGCGCTAAATCCACTAGGACACAATCTCGACAAACTTTGGCCACAATTGAGGCCGCTGAAATCGAAATAGATCGACTGTCACCTTTGACCAAAGTCGTTGCAGGAAGATGCAATCCACGCGGGATCATGTTGCCATCAATCAAAACGTGTTCGGGTAGAACCTGCAGACCGCCAATTGCGCGCTCCATCGCTAAGTGCGAGGCACGCAAAATATTGACCTCGTCAATTTCAGCGACGGAAGCGTGCGCAATCGAGACATCCGCGCAATCCAATAGCTGCCGGTACAATTCCAAACGCCTCTTCGCAGTCAGCTTTTTTGAATCGTTCAATCCCTCAGGAATACATTTGGGGTCCAAGACAACAGCCGCTGCAGTTACTGGCCCAGCAAGTGGACCACGCCCAACCTCGTCAACGCCAGCAACCCGACACCCCAACTCAGTCTCAAATGCAAAATCTGGCATCAGCGCCCCTTTTCATCTTACAAAACAAACTCTCGCCGAAGGCTCAAATTCCAACAGGAATTTCAAACTTCAAACTGCGGCACAGCTGCATCCTTTTGGCAGAACACACGAAAAAGGGGAAGGTGCCCGAACACCCTCCCCAAATCAGCAACAACAACGTTGCGCCAGATTAGCCCTACCTTTAGCGGCGAGCCAATTTGTAACCCTGCTTGCGCAAGCAACGTGCACTAAAACCATACCGTGATCCACTGTCTGTTCGCACACGACGCTCACAATGCTGCGGCAGACGGTGGGTAAACTCATAGTTACGCTCAAGGCAACGCTGACCAAAGATGCGTGCGGTCCCACGGCGAGTCTCAAAGCTGCGCAAACATTTGCTTGGCAACAGATGCTGCGCAACACGACGCGGCAAAGGGCGCGCCTGAACATGCTTCTTCTTTTTCTGGACTTGTTTTTTCTGCACTTTTTTCTCAGGCTGCTTATAAACTTTCACCTTCGACTTCTTATCTTTGTTAGAATCATGAATGACGGCACCAACGATTGCGATGCCAATGAGTGCAGCCAAAGCTCGACCAACATCTTCTTGATTGGCTCGTGCTGGCGCTGCAGCGAAACCAGTGAATAAAATTGAAGTGGCAACAACAGTTGCTATAAATTTGCGGTGCATGTGAGCGACCCTTTCTATGGAGACAGCTTTGCCGCTGGAACAGTGCGGCGGTGATGCAACCAAGTTGGGCCAGACTCGTTCAGACAGGCAATAACACCGCAGTGTTATCGTATAGCGCACACCTCCCCCCGGCATTGTTATTGAATATCAAAGCCAACATGCTCATGATCTGCTCTATGAAACATACACTCGCATTACTTTGCACAGCAGCCAGCTTGCTACTCGCAGCTCCTGCCTTTGCCGAAAGTTGCTATGCCGACTATAAGGCAAAGCAAGATAACCCTTTGCGCTTACATTATGGAGTCATCCAGATCGTTGGCCCTTGCGATACAGAAGCAGCAAAATCCCAAACATCGTCACGCCTTCAAGCAGAGGGCTGGACCTTACTCTCTATACTCTCCACATTCGGGGCGGATGGCCTCGCAGAAAGGAAACAGAGTGCAGGACCCTATTACCTCCGCTTCTGAAGTGCGCAACACAGGGACCCGCCTTGTCGGTTTCGGCCTTGCAGCGATCGTCATAATTTTGCTGCTTGCAGCAATTTTACTTTTTTACAATTTACCTGATGCCAATGCTTTCAACCAACGTGTCGAAGACATCTTTACATCCAATGACGGTCTGACCGGTCAATCAGAGATCAAGCTGCTAGAAATACTTGCCCAATCGGGCACAGCCTTTTCTGACGTTTTGTCCAGCTACCGGAGCATAATCTTTGTGCTGCTCATCTTCGCAACAGCCCTCTTGATCGCGTCACTCGTTTTCCTTGTCATGCTGGTTATCCTGAACCGTCGGATGGGACAAATTGAACGAGCCGGTATCGAGGTAAACTCACTGCTAATCAGCCGCGAAGAAAATACCGTTTATCTAAACGACATGGGTTTCAAACTGACAGATGCTGCCATGGAAACAATGTCTCTATTGGCTGAGGCACGGATGGACGACGATGTTCTGTCAGGCTCAGAAATTGAAGGCATCATTTCAGGTCGCCCCGCATCTGACTGCGAAGAAGCTGCAGGTGCCACAAGGATCAAGCGTTTGCGCGATACATTAGGCAATCAGATGGTCAGCGAACTGCTGGTCAAAAACATCGCCCGCCGTGGCTACATGCTTGCAGTGGGCAAGGACGTCATAAAAGTCCGCTAAATCGCTGGTCAAACCAAACTTCACAGGCTTAGGGTGTCTTAAATCAAGTCTGTGAAGGACAGCAACCATGCCAGCACCTAAAAATACGTTCAAACACGCCCTCGCAAATGGTGAGACACTAATTGGGTGTTGGCTGAGCCTTGCGAACAGTTATTCAACCGAAGCTATGGGTTCAACAGGCTTTGACTGGCTTTTGATTGATGCAGAGCACGCACCAAACGATCTTCGGTCATTGCGAGATCAACTGATAACCCTCGATGCCAGCCCAACAACGGCTGTTATCCGCGTTCCAATTGGCGAAACATGGATAATCAAACAGGTGCTAGACCTTGGGGCACAGACACTTCTGGTGCCAATGGTTGAAAGCGCTGAACAGGCTCACGAACTGGTCCGCGCATGCCGCTATCCACCAGAAGGAGTTCGTGGAGTGGGCTATGTCACTACACGCGCAGCAGGTTTCGGAACCATCCCTGATTACGGCAAGACAGCCGATAATGAAATTTGCCTTTTGATCCAAGTTGAAAACAGTGCGGGGCTTGAGGCGTTGGACGAGATTCTTGAAGTTGATGGTATCGATGGCGTGTTTATTGGACCCGCAGACCTGTCTGCAGATCTTGGACACATGAGCGATATGATGCACCCTGACATGCAATCAGTTATCATGTCCTCTTTGGAAAAAATTGCAGCAAGCGGCAAAGCACCTGGAATTCTAAGTCTAGATGATGAGATGACCCAAAAGTCGCTTGAAGCAGGTGCGAAGTTTGTAGCAGTTGGCATCGACATCGTAACGCTAACCAATCACTCACGCGCCCTTTCAACCAAGTGGAAATCTAACCTTTAAAATTCGGCGCACTGAGCTGTCTCTAAGTCCCAAACAGCCCATACACATTTAGAAAGACCTAAACCATGTATCTTGGATTGCTTCTATTGGCTCTGGCCTATGTCCTTAGCCAATTCTTTCGCGCCTTCTTGGCTGTCATTAGTGTACCACTAGAAACTGAGCTTGGGATTGGTGCAGAAGCACTGGCCACTGCAAGTGGGCTTTGGTTCATCAGCTTTGCCGCAATGCAAATTCCT
>JAGSGK010000240.1 GCA_023955215.1 Paracoccaceae bacterium | reverse complement strand
GTTACCATTTTTTTGACACTATAAAACAGATTGTATCTGTTGTTTATGCATTAGTTTCGTGATGTAACTTGCTGGGCTGGCACTCAGATTTGAAGTATTTGAGGAAAACTTTTTGAAGCTTATTCCAAGCACTGTACTAAGTTTCGAAAGCGCAGCCGAAATGCGGCGCAGACTTTTAATTGCCTTTGTGGTCACCCTTCTGCCTGCGGTGCTCCTTTGGCTCTGGAAGTTGACCTATGTCCTTTCCGACTGGGCAGCTATCTGGCTGCTCTGTATTGGGGCGATGATATTTCTGGGAAATTGGTCGATCACCATTGAACGTTGGCAGGCCGAACGTGGAATAGTTCTGAGGTCTGGGTCGTGGCTTGCAGGGTGGCTCACCGGACGGATAGGCGCATTTCTCTCTTCTACGCTTTTGGTTTTGCTGCTCGTGCCGGCGTTGGCCTGGAATGCGTTGGAGATGCAAGGAGCTGAGATTGTTGTTTCTCTTGCCCTGGTTTTCGCGTCGGCCTGGCTTTTCCTTTGGATGCAGAGTTTTCTGGCCAGGCATTTCATGCCTCCCTTCGACAGAATTTTTGCAAACGGGCCGAGCGCATGGATGGTTGGATTGCCTTTCTCGGTTACCCTCTTTTTTGTCTCATGGTATGCCCAGAGCATTTCTGCAGAAATGCTCACTGTGGATTATTCTGTTGCGCTGCGGTCCGGACTGGGCGAGCTTCCGGAAAGACACGGCTGGATGTCTGAGATACTTGCCTTTGGCTACGCCTTTGAAGCATCAAAAATATGGCTGGTGGTGCAGATGAGGGACTCTCCAATTATTGCGATTTTGTTCAATCTGGACATGGCTTTGTTCGGCTTCCTTGCTGCAAGGGCAAGCGTGGTCATAACCCATTTTGTTGAAACACATTACCAAGGAACGCTGAATGCCCCAATCTGGCAAAACCCCAGACGACAATAGCAGAACCGAAGGCCACAAAAGGCCAAATCTGTCACAATGGTTCTGGGGAACCATTGTGCTTTTGCTTGTGATCGCGGTCAGCCTTGAGCTTCTTGGGACCTGGCAAGCGGGTCGGCAGGGCGTTGAAAATGGCAGTGGCAGCTCTGTCGATCAGACAGGGGAAAATGCTACGCAGGTGGAACAGTTGTTCAATACGGCGAGTGAGGAAGCAGAAAAGGCCACGGAGGAGATACTTGGCCTTTTGGAAGAGGCCTATGCCCCAGTCTATGCGGGCATCCCGAAGTATATTGATTATCACTATTCTCTGACAGGCGAGTGGATGGAATTGCGCTCAGCTGCGATGGGGAAGCTAGGAAGCGGTCTGGAGGAACACCTCTTCGATGGTTTGGGTACGCGTTTAGGCGCTGTGTCAGAACAACTCGCGCTGGAATTTGACCAAAGATTTTGGACAGTGCTGAATGAGAATATGGCTGCTGAGCCGGGCGGGGCAGAGGCATACGGGCCTGTGGTGAATAGAGCGTTGCGAGATTCCCAAAATCGGATGAAGTACACGGCTGGAACCGTCGCCCTGGTGGGGGGGGGCACTTTGAAGGTACTCACCACGGTTTTCGCCAAGAAGCTTGCTATAAAGCTCGCAGCAAAGGTGGGAACAAAGACCGGAATGAAATGGTCTGCCGCTGCCGCTGGTGGCACGGCCTCTACTGCTGCCTGTGCATTGACTGGGCCGGTGGCTGCGGTCTGTGGCGTAGGAGGAGCTGCTATCATGTGGGTTGCCACGGACGTAGCGATGATCAAGCTGGATGAATATATTACGCGCGACGACTTCGAGCGTGATTTGCGCGAGCTCATCGACGATCACAAAAAAGAATCCCAGCGTGCTATGGAGCAAATGCTGGCCAGCAAGATCCTTGCTGACGAAACTGAGCGCAAGATCGTCGTGAGAAAAATCTCCCTGTCTGAGTTGAAAGATGCGGATCAATTGAAGGCTTGCGAGGCGGCGGAAAGCATTCTCCGTCGCTACGATGGTATTCGTGGCAATCTGCAAGCGCGCTCGTCGACGAATATCGCGTCCTTCCAGGCCAATTTGAGGGCGCAGGAGACCAGCCATCTTCTGGCCCCCTGGATTGACACGATGAAGGCCGCGATCACCGATCAGGACCTTCGACCCTGGATCTTCGGTCCGGTCATCTTGAATGTCGATTTCCCAGAGCCGTTGCATGAAGGGCGCAAGATATGGGGTGAACTTCGTCTTGCGGGAACGGTTATTGAATTCGTCAAAACGGAAAGCGACTCGGCTGGAAAATACAGCCTGATAGCGAGCGTTGGGGATAAAATCGTTCTTCAAGGAAAGCGGCCGCTTAAACTGGAGCTGGTTCAGGATCGGGGCTGGACCTCATGGAACCGGGACTTTGAGGGCAGTGCCTGGCTTGATATCTCTGAAAATTTCTCTGAAGGCTCTGGCATTGCTCCGAAGGCGGCGATCTCGCTGATTATGGCATCGAAGAATGAAGATGAGCCGGTGCCACGGGTTGAGGTCATGCTGACCCCGGGCGGGGCGATATTGCCCGGGGGTGAGCTACCGAATTTTTGCACGCAATAGTTTGAGACCGGGCAGTCTGCGCGCTGCCTTGAGGTAAGTCCCGGAGAGAATTTGGGCGCAGCGAGCGGCAGCGTCATTCCGTAGTGCTGCCAAGTCTCTCCCGAATTAGGCTGCATCCTTCGATGTCTTGGGCTTCTTCATCATCATGATCTCCTAATCGATAAGATGAACCAGAAATCCTCCGTTACTCAAATACTCAATTCTGTCCCAAAGGTGCTGACGTCAGACACAAAATGACGGGATTTCAGGTCAATCGGTTTTGACAGAACTGGTAAGGGTGTAAATTGACTGTTCCACATCCAGATAAAGACCGACTGGTGTCACAAAGAACCCGGAGAATACGAAATCGCAAACCTGCAAACACTTGTTGTGAATGAGCGTATCCTGAGGGCTGCTCATCCAGCCTAGTATTCTGAAGTGGATAAGAGTGATGGCCTATAGAAATAATTGACGAGCGCTTTCTTGATCGGTTAATTGATAAGGGGACTGCGTGACTTCCGGCAAAGCTGTCTCACTCGCAGAGAAAAACCCCACGTGTCGATATGGAGAATAAATGCTTAATCACATCGGTCAAATTCCAGCGGCTGCCGCATTCAAGTTTTCGAACAAAGATGCCTTAGTGTTTGAAGGGCGAACTTTCTCGTTTAACGAAATCAACGATTTGGTTGAACGCGCCGCAGGCGGCTTAAGCGATTTGGGCATCGTGCAAGGCGATACAGTCACGCTGTACGCTGCGAACTCATGGGAATGGATCGTCAGTTATTACGCCATAGCGCGACTTGGCGCTGTTATTAATCCGGTCAATACGATGCTGACCCCCAGTGAAATTGAATATGTCGTTAAAGATTGTGGTGCAAAAGCGATTATCGCCTCTCCTGAAAAAGTGGCTGCGATCATGGGCGTTAAAGAGGTTTCGGATGTCGAAGAAATCATCTCGTTTGGCAGTGATATTGCAGATGGCGCAATCTCATTTGATGCGTTGATCGCAGCCAATATTTCAGCCCCAACACCAGTAGAAATTGACCCCGCTAACCTATCTACAATTGGCTATACGTCAGGCACGACCGGACATCCCAAAGGTGCCATGCAATCCCACCGCGCAGTGATCACCAATGGCGCTATGACAAGCCAAATGCAGATGCGTGGCGCAGATGATTGCATCGTCAGCGCTCTGCCATGCCCCCATGTTTATGCGAATGTTATCATGATGAGCATGATGATGTTTGGCAGCAAACTGGTTCTGCATCGTGCCTTTGATGTTGATTTGGCCTTTGCTGACATCACAGCCCACAAAGCGACGATATTTGACGGTGTACCCGCTATGTACATGTTCATGCTAAATAGCCCAACCATTAAAGACGCTGATTTGTCGAGTTTGACACGCTGCTATGTCGGCGGTCAAACCATGCCTGTCGCCACCATGGAAGCGGTTGAGACAGCATTCAAAGTGCCTTTGACAGAGCTTTGGGGCATGACCGAGATTGCCGGTCTTGGCTCAACACATCCTCTTTACGGCAACAACAAGCACGGCTCAATTGGTTGTGCGTTGCCCTATTGCGAACTCCGGATCGCAGATGCTGAAGATGCTGCCAAAACTATGCCTCGCGGCGAGGTGGGCGAATTGATGGTCCGAGGCCCTATCGTGATGATGGGTTACTTTAACGATGAAGAAAAAACCCGCGAAGCGCTTAAGCCGGATGGTTGGCTGCACACGGGCGATCTGGGCACCATGGATGCGGAAGGCTGTGTATCTATTGTGGATCGCAAGAAAGACATGATCCTTACCGGTGGTTATAACGTCTACCCTGCCGAGATTGAACGGGTTTTGGCCGCACATCCCGCAGTCGCTCTTGCTGCCGTAGGCAAACTACCCGACGATATCAAAGGGGAAATTGCAAAGGCCTATATTGTTCTGAAAACTAATACGGCCTGTACTGAAGATGAGATCATCGCGTTTTGCCGTGAAACTCTTGCAGCCTATAAATGCCCACGCAAAGTCCAATTCGTCGATGACGTGCCCAAAACCAGCACAGGCAAGATCATGCGCCGGGAACTACATACGCTGGACATATGAGTGCCACCTAATAATCTGGGTTACAGTGTTAGGTGATTGACCGATCGTCAAGCGTGTAAAGGTGTGTTTCGCACGCCTTTGAGGTCTCACCATTTGTCACTCTTAGGGCAAAGTATTAAACACCAAAAGCCGCCATTGATGCAATTGCAGCGAATGCACACAATGTCCCGCATAGCGGTCATTGAGCCGTCGTGCAGCGAATGTCCGCTTTGTCGCCCGCCTCCGATTGCGCGCTTTCCTCGTAGTGCGCCGCTCTCATGGGCAATCCGGACGCAAACCCGACGTCATTGCGCTCACCCGCGCCGCCTGTGGCCTCGTCACCGGGCGCACGGGGCTGCATCATACGCAACCCCGTCCCTGATGGCGTGACGGCGTCAGGC
>JAGSGK010000003.1 GCA_023955215.1 Paracoccaceae bacterium | reverse complement strand
TTTCACACCACCCGGCAAATATTGGGACATGTACAAGCCCGAAGATATGCCTGTGCCTATCGCTTATGAGACTGACGATTGGGATCCCCCTGAGTATGTGAAATCCGCCGAGCACGCGCGTGCCAGCGATCCAACCTTGGGACAGATGGCAGGTTATTCGCTGGCCGTATCAAAGCAAGAAGCGTTGCAAGCACGCGCGCTGACCTGCGGGATGATCTCGATGATTGACGACGCGGTGGGCCAAGTGCGCAAAGCGGCAAGTGATGCGGGTGTCGCAGAGAACACCGTGCAGATATACACATCCGATCATGGCGATCACTTGGGCGACCATCGCCTCTTGTTTAAAGGTGCGGAGCAATACGACAGCCTAACGCATGTCCCGTTCATCTGGGCCGATCCAAAGGGTGCGCAATGCACGCGAAGCGATGATCTCGCCCAAACGCTCGACATTGGAACCACCATTTTGGAACACGCCAAGATCGAGCCATCTATCGGTATGCAAGGCGTTGTTTTGCCAGTCGTCGGAGGCGCGGGTCGCGATGCAGCGCATATCCAATATGAAACTCAACGTACGCAAAAAGCCTTCGGCACGCGCCCGCGTGTGCACACGATTGTTCACCAGAATTGGCGTCTTTCGATGTATCTCGGTAAATGCCCAAACGAGCTGTTTGATCTTGCCGCTGACCCCGATGAGATGAGCAACCTTTGGACAAGCGACGCGCATAAAGACGTGAAAGCAGACTTACTGGAACGTCTCGCCGAACTAGAAATAGCTGCTGTGGACCGCGTGCCTTTGCCAACGGCGCAGGCATAACACATGGGTAATTCAAGTTGGAACTGAAAACAACATTTACAACCCTCGGCACTGCGGGCGGGCCTGTGCCAAAGCTCCACCGTGCAGCCCCGTCCCATGCGATCACGCGGGGCGAGCGGGCGATCTTGATCGATTGCGGTGAAGGCGCGATGCAGCAACTCATGCGTGCAGGTATCGATTTCCGCCGCATCCACAAGATCATCCTGACACATCATCATTTCGATCATATCGGCAGCCTGTTCACATGCTTTGGCATCAATATGATGCTGCAGCGCACCCAGCCGATCACGATCTATGGCCCCGTCGGAACACGCCGGATTGTCGAAGGATTGGCAAAGGCCTGCGATGTGCCCAATGCAATTGGCTTCGGTCTCAAGGGTCAATCTTTCCCACATCCACGCGATTTTGTGCAGGTGGAGGAGATCACGCCAGGTGACTGTTTCGCAATTGATGACATCGAAATCTCATGCTGCGAAAACACGCATTACCGCTCTGAAGCGGAGTTCAGCACCGACGGCCCTATCTCGCTTTCGCTTAGATTCAACGCGCCTGATCGCTCCATTGTGTTCACGGGCGATACAGGCCCTTGCGCCAAAGTCGCAGAGTTCGCCAAAGGCGCGCAGCTTTTGGTGGGTGAAATGATGGTCGCAGAGCGCGTGATTGCGCAATTGCAATCCAAGAACCCGCATATGAGTGCCGAGCGTGTTGCGCTGATGGGTAAACATCTACATGAGCACCACCTCAGCCCCGAAGATCTTGGCGATCTAGCAGCGCACGCGGGTGTGGATCATGTGGTCGCCGTGCACATCCCGCTCGACAGAATCAACAGCGACAGCGCGCCTGAATACGTCAACCGCATTGCGCAGCGCTTTTCTGGCACGATAACGATAGCGGATGATCTTGATCAGTTCTGACGAAAGCCCTTGCTCATGAAAAAACCACCCCATGTTTTGAGCGTAAAGGACGCTTGGTATCTGACGCCAAACATGATCCGCGTTGTATTTGCAGGACCTGAATTAAACGGCTTTCCATCGGGTCGTGACGGCGGGAATTGTAAACTAATAATCCCTGACGTGGGAGAGAGCAAAACGCAGTTTCTAGAGCGGTTGCAAAACGGCCATACCCCCATCAAACGCACCTATACAGTGCGCAAATTCGATGAGTCGCTGCAAGAGTTGAGCATTGACTTCGTGGCGCATGGCGATGAAGGCCCGGCCTCGCGTTGGGCACGTCATGCCAAAGCATGTGACTTTCTTGGGTTCATGGGTCCAAGCCCCGCAAAGGTCACTGAATTCAACGCCGATTGGTATCTTGTTTGCGCTGATCCGTCTGCCATTCCTGTCGCTGCTGTGGCCTTAGAAGCGATGCCACGTGATGCAAAAGGCATAGCAGTATTCGAGATCACAGCCCCTGAGGACCGTCAGGACATTGACGCACCAAAGGGAATTGAAATGCATTGGCTGATCCACCCTGATCCCCACACACCCTCAACTGCGCAAATCGACTTTATCAAAGCTATGCCTTGGCCAGAGGGGCGCGTGCAAACGTGTATTGCGGGGGAATCTTCCGTCATCCGAGCTTTACGCGACTTTCTCGCCAACGACAAACATGTGCCACGCGCGGACACATATATCTCAGGCTATTGGAAAATTGGTCTTGTCGAGGACCAGCATCAACAGGCCAAGCGTGACGAGAGCGCTTGACCTTGCAGACATCTATGCGCCCTGCTCCAGCTCTTTTGCACTTTGAATATAGTAATGACGCGTCGGGCAATTAATCTGCGCAACTGCATGCGCGCGCAACGCATCGACTTTCAACTGCGTCACCAAAGCAACCTCATGCCCAACATTCAGCAAACGGTCTACCAGTTCTAACGCCCACTGATAATCGCCATCCTCATGCGCCTTTTGCGCAGCGGCAAGCACATTTGCAGCGCCACCTGCGAGCGCAATGATTTTTGCCGCCTCATCCTTGGGCGCAAGCGGCGATAGCGACGTCGGATTGCCATCAAACCAACCCAAAGTTCCCACGAAGTATGCGCGTACAGCGAACTCCACGCGACCATAATATTCACGCAAATATGGTTTTTCCGCCAGATGATACGGCAATTTCACACTTGCGGCCAACTCATCAATCGTGAGGCCCGCATCCATGCCATTGCGCGTTTCATTCACAATATGACGGATCGCGTCGCGGTAATCTGTCAGCGCATCTTTAATTGCATCCGCGCCAAAAACTGCTTTGGTGTGACCGGGTCCAAGCACATCGGGGCCAAAACTCATCAACAAATCCATCGTATCCGCCCAAGCATCAAAATCGCGATATGCAGAGCCGCGGGGTGGATAGAGAGCCGGGAAGGAGCGATAGAAATTGTCACCGCTGATCAGCACTTTCTTCTCTGGATACCACACAACGATATGATCGGGCGTCTCACCCGGTGCCCTGACCAGTTCCAAGTCAATTCCATGCATAGAAAGCTTTGCGCCCTCATCCCCGATGCGTCGTGTCGGGGGTAGCGACCCTGCGCCCATGCCCTTAAGAGGCCTCGCACCTGGGCCCACGCCAATTCCAATAATCTCGTCTGGATAAGACAAACCAATTCCGAACTGACGCTTCGTGCGCGCCTGCATAGCTTTCACAGGTTGCGGATGATCCGACGCAACAAAGAGCGAGTCCTCTGAATAGCGCGTGCTCGCAAGTATCTCAGGGCTGCCGCCTTCAGCAAACACACTCGCGCCAGAGACGTGATCGCGGTGCGAATGGGTTAGAATAATCGTCTTGATTGGCAGATCGCTGATCTTGCGAAACTCTGCTAGAATATTCTCTGCTGCTGTTGTCGTTTCGGACGTATCCACGATGATCAAACCATCGCCGCCGATGATCATATAGACATTAGAAGCCGCAAATCCGAAAGCCTGATAGACGTTATCGGCAAGCTGCACGATCTCTTTTTGAAAGTACTCTGGATGGGCTTTAAGTTCCGGATGCATTGTCATGTCCCTCTTGAAGCAATGTCGCAGGCCTGACTTGAAATGCGCCGCGACAGTTAGTTAAAGCTGGGATCATTAACGCGGTTCAGGATCCCGAAATCAAGAAAAACCTTAATGAAACGGCCCAATATAGTCAATTATTTCTTGTAATAGGATCCCAAAAAGGGTAAGCTTGACTCAAAGTACGGGCATTTGCGCCCAATTTTGGATCCTTAGCCAGACTATCGGACCCCAATCAGTGGGAAGACAACTCAAAGCATGGCGATTATTACACCAACGAACAAAACTGTCGAAGGCTTTGAGGGCCTGCATCTCTATCATGGGGGCATTTCCAACTGCTCCATGCGCGTACGGATGACGTTGATCGAAAAGGGCCTTAATTGGGAAAGCCATCACCTTGATCTCAAGAAGAAAGAGAACATCACAGACGATTACTTCGGCATCAATCCCAATGGTCTTGTCCCCACTCTGATCGATAATGGTGTGGTGCATATCGAATCCAACGACATTATCGACTACCTCGATGAAACCTATGCCGAACCGTCATTGCGCCACGGCGACGAGGACGAATTGAAAGGCTGGCTCCACCTGGCGGCGGCAATCCATGTGCCAGCATGCAAGCCCTATGTGTACGCGACCAAGATGGCCCCAAAACTCAAGAAAACCGCCGAAGAGCAAGCAAAATACAACGATCTACAACAGAATGAAGAGCTAAAGAACTTCCACGCCAAACACTCAGGAGACAAGGATTTTAGTACCACTGATTTGAACAAAGCGACTGCGATCTTGGATGCCTGTTTCTTCAAGCTCGAGAAGACGCTGGAGAAACGCAAATGGATCATGGGCACGCATTACACGCTCGCGGATATCTCATGGATCCCGCTGCACTTTGTCATTTTAGGCTGCGGATACTCGTTTGAACCCTACCCGAACGTCATTCGCTGGGCAGAAGAATTCGCAAAGAAAGACAGCTTCAAAGAAGGCGTGCTCAAGTGGTGCCCTGATTTCGCAGACGTATAAGATTGAATAAAGTGGCGGCCCTTTAACGGGCCGCCATTTTACAAGCGTTTGACCTTTAGCTTGGTCTTTAGATCCGTTTTGCAAAACGCGTGCAGGAAACACGTCTTTTCCGAGATATCGAGCATCTCTTGCGCAATCTCATCGCCCTCGGATGTTTCAAGATACACATGGGTTTCGATTGGATCTGCTGCGCCCGCCTTGCCAGTGCCGCCACTTGCGCCACCCAAGCTGAAATGCGTGTCTTGCACAATGCGGTAATCGGGCAGATCGAGCTTTAGCATCGAAACGAACCGTCCAAACTGGGTCATAAAGCAGAACCCAATGCCCGCGGAGATAAGCGTGTTCGCATCTGGCGCGCGGCCATCCTCAGAACTGAGCAGCATAAACGACGTACCATAGGGCGAATACTGCATTTGCTGGATTCGCTTGATCCCATCCGCCCGCAGCTCCGCCACAGCGCCAATGTTGAGACGACGGTTTTGCTCATCACTCAGCGACGACGCATTTGTCGCTGTTCCGCCGCTCACCTCTTTCTTAGGCGTGGGGCCAACTTTACTCATCAACCCATCAACGGCTGCCATCGGCACAGCATTGGCGAAGTAATCGCTGGGATCAGGCAAGATCGCGCCATCGAGTTCCAAAGCACCAGCCGTCGGCAATTCAGCGCCGTTTTTGCTTAGCTTGAACAGGCTCTCCACCTGCCCACGCATCAGACCATTCAGGGGCGACGCATAAGTCCCATTCACTAAAAACTCGTTCAGCGCCATGTCGTCCAGATCGCAATCAATCTCGACCTGAAGCTCGATATTCTCCGCACCGCCCACCATCGTACGCTTCATCATGGAGCCTTGCATGGTGTAGTAATTGTCTTGGATAAGCTTGAGCTTGCGGATCTCTACACCTTGCTTTTCAGCCAGCGCCATGATCTCGTTCATGTAGCTCGCCACCATGCCACAAGACAGAAACGCGAGCGGACGACAAGCGGCATCATGACCATTCAAAAAGGCCCTTCGTCGCTCACAAATCGCCATGTGTCACCCGTCTTGGCAGAGCACACCAACGCCTCCTTCTGGAAACCGCTGAACGAACGCACCCACGTGCGAACTGCGTCACCAATGCGGTTTTCAGGGGCTTCGATGCCAATTTCATCAGAGTTTGCGACCTTGAAAAACGCAGGCAACGCACTGGTACTTATGATGTCTTCACCTAATTTTGCCTTCCGATATGCTCCATGCTGAAGTGTCTATTTTGATCGTTGATTCAGGCCGGTTCAGCATTATCGGAGCGCAGGTGTCGGTTCTTGAGAACGTGCAACCCGAGCCAGAGGCAGGCAGCAACTACTGCGCCCCCGTACACTGCAGGATCCTTCGTCATCACAAGGAGCGCCAGCCCTAGTCGCAGTGCCACATCCCAGACCGACAAGGCCGCGCGATCGTATCTCGCTAACGCGCTGGCGAGCAAGTAAAGCGCAAGGAACAAACGCAGCAGCACAATGGTCAAAGCAGCCCAATGTACATCGCCCGTATAGCCCGGCAGATACATGATTTCACTTCCCTCGCTGGTACTCGGATCAATGACCGCAGCTTCAATCAACAGAATTTCCGGATAAAGCGCAAAGACAAACGGAATTACGAACATCACAATTCCAACCCGTACGGCTGCAAATCCAGTGGCCATAGGTTCCGCTTTGGTGATTGTCGCCGCTGCAAAAGCCGCCAATGCAACGGGCGGTGTAATCGCAGACGCCACGGCAAAATAGAAGATGAACATATTGGCTGAAAATACCGAGATGCCCAATCCAGCGAGGACTGGCCCCATCAACAAAGCAACATTGATGTAAGCCGGCACCGCCGGCATCCCCATACCGAGTAAGACCGCGAGAAGCATGGTCACGAAAAGAGCCACAAACTGGAAGAGTATCGATCCTTCAGAGCCAAGGTTCAAACTTTGCAACCATTGCAACACATCAAGCGAGATGAAGAAGGGCATGCCTGTAAACTTGAGGCAAAAATCGATGATCGAGACCGCGAGGAACATCAGATAAAGTGTCGCGATCAGCGTTCCCGCTTCCGCAAACGATTGCAACAGCTTTGAGGGTTTCGCGCGCAGTTCTGGGTCAAGGAAAAGCAAAAAGCACAACGCGATCACAGCCCACCAGCCAGCACTGCCCGCATCGCCTGCCGCGTTTTGGACAAGCTTAAGGAACCATGACAGGTTTTCAACGCTACACGTTCCATCTACAAAGCTGCGCTCTGCACCCATAAGCCCACCAATTAGGCCACATCCAACGCTTTCCTTGCTCGTCAGAAGCAATACGAGAATAATGAGAATAGGCAGGAAAATCATCAACAAATTCAGGACATCCTGACGCTCCAGGTACATGTCTTCGGTCAGTTCACCGATGGCGCTGATCTTTTGTTTGCGCGCTTGAAACATGACCGAAAGGAACAGGCACAGAAAATAGGCCACAGCGGGGATCGCGGCAGCAATGATCACTTGATTGTAAGGCACGCCTGTCAAAGCAGCCAATATAAATGCAGCAACGCCCATAACAGGGGGCATGATGGAACCACCTGATGATGCGGCTGCTTCCATACCGCCTGCGAAAATTTTCGAAAACCCGCGTTTGATCATCATTGGAATGGTCAGCACGCCCGTCGACAGGACGTTAACAATCGGTCCGCCTGAAATTGTGCCAAACATTGCTGACGATACAATCGCCGCATGTGCAGGACCGCCCGCTAGATTTCGAGTCCATCGAAAGGCAACCTTGATGAGTGAGCGCCCACCGGCGGACGCACCAAACAATGCTCCAAGGATAAGATATGGAAATATCTCATTTAAGATGATATCCATGAAACGGCCCAGTAGACCGGATGCGTTGTTCACCAAAATATCATGCACACGCGGGCGACCATCCGAAAGCAACCGTGGCTCGCCTCCGATCTTGGTCACGAAGTATTTGTTGATATCGTCAACGCCGTAAAAATACCAAACTAGGACTGTGCCAATCGTGTAAGTGGCTACCACAATAGCCACTAACACCAGTGGCAGACCCCAGACCTTCACATTGTAGGCAAGGAAGACAACAATCGCCATACCAATGATCAGCACAAGCCACGGACCCGTGGTGTTCAAACATTGCGGATCATCAACAGTTGTTGGCGTTGGCAGACCAAAAAGTTCTGCATTTTCGATTTCGATCTGTAAGCTTTCGGCAAGCATACGGGCGCGATCGCCTGTCATTTGATCAATAATGCAAACCGATTCAATTTCAGCCAGATAGGTTACGGAAATTGTCACCGCCATCAGAACAAGTGCTACGTCCATGAACAATCCAAAACCGCGCTTTAACGGTTTCTGCCCCATCCACGCACGCCACATGGAATGCTTTAGGGCAACGATGATCATCATCAACGCAAATGCGAAAGGATAGTAATACTGAAACGGGAACTTGCGAATGATGAAGTCATCATTTCCAGCTAAGTCTGCAGCCAGTTGGTCAAGTCCCGGAATGCCCGGCATTGCATTGATCATTCCAAGGATGACAAAAAAAACCGAAAGCCAGAACACCAATTGTACTGCAACGCTTTTACTGGTGTGCGCGGTGGTGTCGATGTCGCTCATTCTTGGGGTCCTGCCCTTTAGATACTTTAAGAGCCGCGACAATGTCGCGACCCTCAAACGCTTGTTTTTGCCGAGGCTAAATCATTAAGGCCTTGCGCAATCTGGCACAGTCATGCCCGCTTCTTCATAGGCTGCGACCGCACCAGGATGGTATTTAACGGGAACCGCGCCACAGAGGCCAAAGCCAACAGATCCGACCTTTGTCGTTGCCATGTAGGGCGCTTTGGTCAAAAACGTTTCAGTGTTGTCCAACATCGCTTTTGTTAGTGCTTTGGCCGTCTCAAAGTCCATGCTTGCGTTCACCACTTCCGCGCCAACTGTCGTCGGGCTGCGCCAAATGCCATCTTCGCTGACGATTGTCAGACCGTCGACAGGCGCAACGTTAGCAAGGTCGAACGTAATACCCGCCGTACCCGGGCTTTTGATATATTTCTGCATAGCTGCGCCTTCCCAGATATCCTTAGGGATAGACCACAACGTCATATCACCCGCCGAAAGCGAGCGTGTGATACGGCCGTCAGGAAATGTGACAGGCAGCATCATTGCATCTGCAGAACCATCTGTGATGGTCTTTGGCATTTGACCCCAATTTACCTGAATACCTTTGTAATCTTTGCCGTCTTCTACGCCACTGACGAGCTGCAAAATGCCACGGTCATTGGTCAAGGCCGCACCACGCGGTGGACCGTTCAAGATGGTCTTGCCTGCGACATCATCCCAGCCCTTAACGCTTGAACTGTTGTAGGCATAAAGACCAAAACCACCGTAATTAAATGTGTAAAGCGCTTGAACATTGCCGATCAACTCGCTGCCTTTTTCTTTGCCAAGCTTGGCGTAAGGGCCTGCACCTTTGGACATCAAAAATGTCAGAATAAGAGGCGCACCGGAGACGTCTGTCTTGCCCTCCGCCACGTTTTGAAGCGAGTTGGTCAAGGTTTGACTGTCTGCAACCTGCATATTTGCGATGCCAGCACCAGCTGCAATTTCAGCAAGCGTTGTCGTTGAAGTGAACGGAACCGTTGCGGGTGGTCCCGTCTCCGCCGTCAAAAGCGTTTGCGCAGAAGCCGTGCCTGCCAAAAGCCCTATTGCCATTCCGGCGCTCACTAAATTTTTGATCATGATTACCTCCCAGTAGATCAAAGAACGGCCTTGCTCTTGCGCAAAGTTCCGTTGGTTACATATTTTGCAAAATCAGGTGCGGTCGCAGGTGCTTTTACGTCTTCCTCATCCCAATACCCGATCAAAACTCCGAACTTGTCCTCAAGACCAACCATCTGCTGCGCCCGTTCCTCGGATACAGTTTCGCGCTGACGATATTGCAAGGACCAATCAGCCAAGGCATAGTGCATCTGCTGTCGCGCCTCTGCGTGATCGTCAGAGCAGCCCAAGTCCATAAACTCGTCTGGATCGTTCTCCAGATCGAACAACATCGGGGCATAGCCAGGGGCATGGATATATTTCCAGCGATCACTCTTAATCATATATATGCGACAGTCGAGAGGTGCGCGCCCTGTCTTGGGACTGAAAGTCTGTTGAAAATAGTCATATTCGCTCACCACATATTCGCGCCAAGGCACATCCTCGCCTTGCAACAGTGGCAACAACGAACGGCCGTCAATAACATGTTTAGGCACAGCGCCGTCAGCATATTCGATGAAGGTCGGCAATAGATCGATCGACTCTACAGGCCTGTTTTGAACAGTGCCGCGCGTTGAATCACAAGACGGATCAGGATCGGCAATGATCAGCGGAATTTTTACCGCAGGATCGTGGAAAAAATCTTTGTCCCCCATCCAGTGATCGCCAAAATATTCGCCATGATCGGATGTGAACACAATCATCGTATCCTTCATCAGATCCTTTTGAGCCATGAAGTCGAACAAAATGCCAAGCTGGTCATCAATCTGTTTGATCAAGCCCATATAGGTCGGGATGACCGTCTCGCGCGCCTCTGCTTTTGAGAAGGTGCGCCCGCAGATCCGCTCTTGGAAATGCTGCGCCAAGGGGTTGTTGTTTTCGCGTTCCTGCTCGGAACTATGCACCTCCTGGACATCTGCGGCAGAGTACATATCGTTGTAGGGCGCAGGGGCGATGTAGGGCCAATGCGGCTTGATATAGCTCAGATGCAATAGCCATGGCTGCTCCCCATCGTCCTCTTCCAAAAACTGCATCGCGCGGCGCGTCATGTAAGGCGTCTCGGACTCCTCATCGCTAACACGCGCCGGCAGCTGAGAAACATCGTTGAAGAAGCCGGAACGTACTTCGCCGTCACGCTCGACTGAATTTGCGGCCCAATGCCATGGGTTTTCGTGATCATCAAAACCGCGTTCCTTGAGGTAATTATTATAGGCAACATTCGGCTTCAGAACCACATCAGGATGGATGCCGTCATCACGCTCATAAGGTTCAAACCCAACCTGTGCGTGGTGTACGCCAATGGCACTGGCTGGATCGATGCCAAGGCGCTTCATCCCTTCTTGATCTGGGATCATGTGCGTCTTGCCCACCAAAACAGGGCGTATGCCCAAAGGCTTGAGATGATCACCAATGTTCTTCTCACCCACCCGCAACGGCACAAAATTTGCCGTCGCACCGTGAGAGGATGGATAACGTCCCGTGTAAGTGCTCATCCGGCTGGGGCCACAAATTGGCGACTGCACGTAAGCGTTGGAAAAGCGCACGCCGCGCTCTGCCAGCGAGTCGATGTTGGGCGTGTGCAAAGTTTTATGACCCGCGCACGAAAGATAGTCATAACGCAACTGATCACACATGATGAAGAGTATATTTTTGCGCTTTGATTGTGTGTTGCCCATTCGATTTACAAGTTTATCTTTCCACCATCGACGTTGATCGTCTGGCCCGTAATAAAATCGCTGTCAGAGGTGCATAGGAACACGAGAGTCCCCAGCAAGTCTTCTGGCACCATCTCGCGTTTGATTGAGCGGGAATCGACGGTGGGTGCGCGCGCGCGATCCCACTTGTCTTCACCGCGGATCGAGCTGCTTTCCGTCAGACCAACAGCGATGGCGTTGATCTGAATGTTCTTGTCACCAAGCTCACGAGCATGACCACGGGTCAAACCTATCACTGCTGCTTTGGACGCAGTGTAGTGAGACAGGCCGGGAGGGCCATAGTAGAACGTGCCGGAGGCGATATTGACGATCTTACCGCCGCCCGCGCGCACCAATGCAGGAAGTGCTGCTTTGGTCGATTGGTGGATAGAACGCGCGTTGATCGTCATGACTTTATCAAACTCGTCGTTGTCGATCTGGAAAAACGGCTTTAGCTCCAAGTTCGCAAACAAACCCGCGTTGTTGATCACGATATTGAGCGCGCCAAACTCACTTTCGGCCTTTGCGACCATGGCGTTAAGATCATCATCCGAGGTCACATCTACGACCAATCCAACCGCTTTGCCGCCAGAGCCAGCATTAATCTCTGCCACCACGTCTGCGGGATCAAGAATGTCCGTGACAACGACGTTGGCCCCCTCAGACGCCAGTTTCTTAGCGTATTCAGCGCCAATACCGCGTGCGCCACCGGTGATTGCGGCTGTTTTTCCATCTAAACGACCCATGTTTTTCTCCTCTGGCTTTATTCTCAAATCTCTATTGCAAGGATCTGCGCGACCTCTGGCCAACTTTGCTTGCCGTTATCGCGCAAATCATTGGTCAGATCCTCCGGCACCCAGTCGATAAAGCATGGCTTAAAATGTTCGCGTGATTCAACGGCGCTGAACCAACGTTCCACATTGGGCAGACGTCCGCCTTCCCACATGCCGCGCATCGACATCATAGCTAGGCGATTAACGTAAGGCGTCAGTGCGATATCCGCGATCGTAAAGGCGTTGCCGACCAACCAATCGTTACCTTCCAGCGCTTTATCCATCTTGTGCAGGTAGCTATCATAAAGCTTGACCTTCTCAACCGCACCTGGCGCATCAAAACCATGGCGAATGATTGCGTCTTTAAAGCTTTTCCAATCAGAGGTGACGGAGAACTCCGGCGTAGAGGCAAGAAACTTCTCCGTGCCCTCTTTGCCCAGCTTGCGCAGAACGGTATGACGATGTGAGCAAAGAAAAGTCATAGCGCCACATGCAGGATGCAAATCTTCATCCACCGCCTTGGTCCAATAACGCACCTGCGCGCGCAGGTACGGATTTGTGGGATGCACAGAGGTTTCAGGCGCAATTTGATCAAGGTACTCTACAATCACAGTACTATCTGGGATCACAAGATCACCATGCACAAGAGTCGGCACAACCGACTTCGGGTTAATCTTTTGATACTCAGGTTCGAACTGCTCGCCTGCGAGAATATCGATATAGACACCCTCCCACTCAAGCCCTTTTTCCGCCATCGCGAAACGCACCTTGGCCGCACAGACAGAGGATCCGTGATGATAAAGTGTAAACGTCATAGCTGCACCGTTACCCATTTTAGTTCTGTCATCGCTTCCATATCTGCGTCAGTACCTTCGCGCCCAACCCCGCTTTCACCGTTACCGCCAAAGGGGACATGCACCTCATCGTGAATGGTTGGACCGTTCATGTGGCACATACCAGCGTTAGAGTTGCACGCGAAGTGGAAAGCGCAGCAACCGCTGCCTGAACATCCTTGGGCGTGCCTTTAGCCGCTTTCGCATAATGAGTATCATCCAAAGGGTTAAGTACCTCAAAGGACTCTCCACCACTTGCATCAATCCATTGACCACCAATGAGATACTTAAAATTTTTCATGGCCGCCTGTCCATCCACTTGAGAGACTCCTATTCCCTTCAATCCAACGCGCAGTTGGTCGCCTTAAACCAGGTACAACACGTTAGGATCCTAAATTGAACTGCAGCGTTCATATTCCCTTGATTCTTGCGCGACCTATAGCAAGTAACACTAATTAAGGATCCCAAATCAAGTGAAAATTTTCGCAATCAAACTGTTGATGAAAACTTGCTTGACTTTGGGATCCCAAACATCGTGAATAACGTTTATGGAATCCATTGATACAGAACTCGCTGCTCAAATCCGCAGTGACATCATTCTTGGCATGTATGACAGGCGAGAACGCCTGTCAGAAGCGCAGCTTTCTGAGACGCACAGTGTCTCGCGCACGCCTGTGCGGCTTGCCCTTCGTATGTTGGAGCATGAGGGATTGATCCGTCGTTCAAAAGGGCGCGGGTACTATGTGAACGCGCCAACGGTGAAAGACATTCTACAGGCCGTTGCCGTGCGCGGTCACCTAGAAAGCCTGGCCGCGCGCCTCATGTCGCAATCGCCCGGTCGTCACAATGTAATGCCCGATCTGGAGGTAGCGATAGACGAAATTGATCGTCTGATAAACGTGGGCAAAATGGACGACGCGTCGCTGAGGATGATGCAAGCTCAAAACGCTGCCTTTCACAAAACCATACTTGAGGGATGCGGCAACGACTATGTTGGCTTCACATGCAGCCGCATCAGCCATCTTCCCATGCTTGAAGTCGGTGCAATGATGTTTGACCGCCAAGTTTTGTCTACAGCAGATGGAATTGCGCGTAGTTTGTTCAGGCTTAAGCTTGGCAACTCCCAGCATAAAGTAATCTTTGAAGCGATCCAAAGCGGCGACCCTGTCCGCGCTGAAGGCGTCATGCGCGAGCATTCCAATACGATGGTTGAATATATTAAAGTATTCGAAAAACGAGACGAAGAACTCACGATAAAGGACTTGATTGGCTATTCGGGCATCAGTGTAATCCCTGCTAAGAACGGGTCGGCACCATACGATGAAGTGACGTAACCGCACGACAGGGTCCTACAGCCAAAACCTATTGAGCTTAACCGAGCCTTTGAAGCAGAGAGAGAACAGATATGCCAGCACACCCAGACCTCGTTGCCCAGAACGCACAGTTCACAAAGAAGATCCACAAGCTGTCAGACAACGTCTTTACCGCCGTTGGTTATGCCGCGTCAAACGTGCATTTTCTTGTTGGAGAAGCTGGCATAGTTCTTATCGATACAACAGAAACCACACAGGCCGCCGAGAACATTTTGTCCGACTTTCGCGCGATCTCTAACCTTCCCATCACCACGATCATCTACACCCACTCGCATCGTGACCATATTTCTGGTGCAAAGGTCTTTGCCGAAGGCCGTGATGTCGAAGTGATTGCCTCAGACAACTTCACTTCTGACCTTGTTGGCGTCGATCAGTCTCGCCCTGCACCCAACAAAGCGTTGATGGCGCGTACCAAACGTCATTTTGGGATCAGTTTACGGCCTGACGAACGCATAAGCGTGGGTGTCGGTCCAGGCGACCGACCCATGAAGGGGATGGGTGCCGGGTACATTGAGCCCACGCAACGCATTTCAGAGAGAACGCAATTGAACCGCGATGGGTTCGACCTGGAATTGGTAAAGGCACCCGGTGAGACGCCAGACCACATTGTGGTTTGGCTTGCATCGCAAAAGATCTTGTTCAGTGGGGATAATTTTTACCACGCATTCCCAAACCTCTATGCCATCCGCGGCACCCCTTATCGTGACTTTGATGCCTGGGCCGATACAATGGATCAGCTGATGGCCTTTGAACCCGAAGTTCTGGCCCCCGGACACACGCAGCCGGTGGTAGGAGCCGATGCGATACGCACAGCACTGACCGACTATCGCGATGCGATCAGGCACGTTGTGTCAACAACAGTAGAGGGCATGAACGCTGGACTTGATCCAGTCACGATTGCAGCGGATCTGAGACTACCCGACCATCTTGCTTCCAAACCATATTTGCAGGAATTTTATGGCCATGTTGGCTACGCATCACGCGCCTATTTTGCAGGTACTCTAGGCTGGTTCGATGGCAACCCCACCAACCTGGGGGAGCTACCGCCGGTGGCCGAGGCTCTGAAGATCATAAGACTCGCAGGTGGCGCGGATGCTGTATTGTTGGCAGCCAAAACAGCGTTGTCAGATGGCGAGACGCAATGGGCGATGGAACTGGCGGATCGCTTGATTTTTGCTGACCAACAAAAAGATGCGGCAAGCAAAATCAAAATCCAGGCCCTCCGATATATTGCAGATTTCACCGTAAACGCGCCGACGCGTAATTACTATCTGCTCGCGGCGCGCGAATTGGAAGAAAACTTGGCATAGCTGCAAGATGCGACGAACACCAACACATGCGCTGGATAAAGCTACGCATATTTTATTCTCTACTTGCAAAAAACCCCTTACACTTTTCCAAAATTGCTTTTGAGGAGACCTAGTATGCGCGTAGCATTGACAGGCGGAGCCACAGGAATTGGTGCAGCGATCGCTCAAAAGCTTAATGCCTCGGGCCATGAAGTAACAGCGTTTGATATTGTTGATCCGGGGCCAAATGCCGATTACTGGATCAAGACCGACCTAAGCAATCCCCTTTCTATTGCCCAGGCGCTTAGCGCCACTGAGGGACCGTTCGATGCACTGATAAACAATGCTGGACTGCCACCCCGCAACGGTCAGGCTGAGTTGGTGCTCAGGGTGAATTATATTGGTCTTTGCACTTTCCTTGATGGAATGCTTAATAAACTTGAAAGCGGTGCAGCCATCGTAAATACCGCGTCGAGGGCCGGCGCAGCATGGCGTGAAAATCTTCATCAAATCAAAGCACTTATGGCTCTCTCTAATTCAGATGTTACAAGCTTTATTGCAGATCAACAGATGGACGCCACCAGCGCCTACAACCTGTCTAAAGAAGCGGTGATCGTGATGACCATGGCACGCGCAAAAGAGATGACGAGCCGCGATTTACGGATGAATTCCGTTAGCCCTGCTGCCGTTAGTACGGGAATACTGGATGATTTCATCACAGCATTTGGCGAAAAAGTCACCAAGAATATCGCACGCGCGGGTCGTGCAGGTCTGCCCGAAGAAGCGGCAGACGCTATCATCTTTTTAGCCTCACCCGAAAGCGCGTGGATCAAAGGGCAAGATATTGTTATAGATGGCGGCATGAGCGCAATGGCAACATCCGATGCTTTGGGGCTTACCTAAGCTGCGCGCATTTGTGCCAAAGCCCCTTAATGAATTTTTCGGTGCGGTCAGACGAGTGACAACTCGCATCGAATTGATGGCGCAGCCTGAAACTAAGCGCTCAATTATTTACGCCACTCAGCGAGCATAGCGACACGGTTCAGCGTGCGATTAACGTGTGATTAAAGATGCAGTTGCGAACAAAATTGCCTATTAATGAATTTACTACCCTAATGCTAAAAACACGTGAGCCCACACGCGGGGCCTTAGGGTTGGGGGCCCGGGTCCACGGGACTTAACACCGAACTTGGCGATTGGGAGTAGTAAACCCTACTTTTCTATTATCATATACTTGTACATTAGGTGCGGTTTCGGAAAGTTTACCCATATTTCGGGCTTCCTTCGAGGCTAGCGCAAAGTGATCAATGACACGCCTAAAACAACAAGCACCGCGATGCCAAGATGGCGCAAACCGACTGTCTCCACTCGAAATATTAGAACATTGAAGGCCAAAGCCCAAAGCGGAACGAGCGATGCAATCGGTGCAACAAGCAACACGTCACCTAAGGAAATTGCCCAGTTAAGCGATAAGATTCCACAGGTTATCAATAATCCAGTGACACAGAACCATATTCGGCCTTCAAAATTGATCCGGCGTGCTTTGCGATTCACTGGAAGTGATGTCACTAACAAAATCACACCCAACGATACCGTCGCTTGGACCATAGTTGCGAATATCGGGCTTGGAATTTCGAGCACCCCGAGCTTGGTAAAAGGTTGTGTAATCCCTCGTGCTAAGGATGCTCCAAGGGGCAAAACTAATACCCAGATTGGCCAATTTCGAGGTATTTTCCCAGATCCAGTGGTTGAATAGATCATAGCAGAAACAATTAGTGCAAGGCCCAGACCAGTCTGAAGATTAAATGCTTCGCCCAATATTAATACAGATGGAATGACCGCAAATATTGGCGCAAGGGCACCAAAAGCCGACGTAAGAGTCGGACCAAGTCTTTGCACCGAAAAAATTTGCGCTGTTTGGCTGCTTGCGGGAAACAGGATGCCCGTAATCACAAATATAAAAACTATTGGTTCTTTGAACCATTCGTAATTTACAAAAAACGGAGACACTAACCATAAACATCCAGCCATTGTTCCGATCGAATAAAGCGCACCGGATAGGCCGTCAGTGTCGGCAAGACCGCGCCGCTGCGAAAATGTAGTAAGAGCAAAGAATGCCCCTGCAATTAGTCCCAATAGCGCGGCTACCATGTTGATTTAATACCTTCTAGCGATCCAGCAATATTGGGGTTCATTGACTAAAGTGATGTAACACGCTGTTTGCTAACTGCGTTTGTGGATTTGAAGTTTTCTTACCCAAGAACAGAAAGGTCTGGACAAGATTATACAGCGACCCCAGGCCAAGTTTCATGTAGCGAGATAGGGGGTATTTTTTCATCAAGCACGGCTACAAAACCACCCTGCACGGCTCAAGCTCGTTTTGTCTGACAGTGCCGTACCAGGTTTTACTATTCTTACACAATCGTCAGCCATTTACAGATCTCCGGGTGCATTCAGTTCAATAACTTCGCCTTCGGCATGTAATTCAGCGCCCGTCACCGCTTGCAGATCATCCATGGATATGGTCGCCAGCTTTTCGCGCAAAACAAAACCAACTTCAGAAATGTCTAATACGGCCAGCGAAGTATAAACGCGTTTTACGCAGCCCGCTCCGGTTAATGGCAACGTACATGCCTTTAGCAATTTTGGTTCGCCTTTCTTGGTCACATGATCTGTAACGACGGCAATGGTTTTTGCACCATGCACCAGATCCATCGCTCCGCCGACTGCAGGCACACCACCGCGCCCTGTCGACCAATTGGCGATATCACCATTCTGCGCCACTTGGTATGCGCCTAGAATTGCCAAATCCAAATGACCGCCGCGCACCATCGCGAAGCTGTCGGCATGATGAAAGAAGGCAGTGCCAGGTTTCAGCGTGACCGCCCTTTTCCCCGCATTGATCAAATCCCAATCTTCTTCGCCAGGTGGCGGTGCTTTGCCAAAACCCAGAACGCCATTTTCAGTGTGATAGATCACATCGCGCCCATCGGGTTGAAAAGCGGCAACCATTTCAGGAAAGCCGATACCAAGATTAACGTACGAGCCGTCTTGCAAATCCTGTGCAGCACGCCACGCGATCTGGGTATTAGTCAATTTGATTTCTGTGACATCAATCATGGGTACGCAGCCTTCACGCGGTTCAAGGCTTCTTCTTGTTGAGGCGCGGATACTTCAACGATGCCGTCAACGAAAATACCCGGTGTTGTGACATGTTCTGGGTTAATTTCACCGGCTGATACAGCTTTCGTGACTTGAACAAATGTCTTTTGTCCCGCCATTGCCATGAGAGGTGAGAAGTTGCGTGCTGCCATGCGGTAGGTCAAATTGCCCAGTGGATCGCCAAGCTCCGCCTTGATCAGCGACACATCGGCCTTCAACCAGTTTTCACGGATATATATCTTTCCCTCGAATTCTTCCGATGGTTTGCCTTCGGCCAATTCCGTGCCGACGGAACTAGGGGTGTAGAATGCGGGAATACCCGCACCTCCGGCACGAATGCGTTCGGCCAATGTCCCTTGGGGAACAAGTTCCAGCTCGATCTTTCCGGCCAAATAAAGTTCAGTGAATGCGCGCGGATCAGCAGAACGTGGGAAGGAACAAATCATTTTGGCAATCATGCCTTGTTCGATCATAGCGGCGATCCCAACGTGGCCATTGCCCGCATTATTATTGACCACTGTCAGGTTCTTAGGCCTGTGATCGATTAATGCATGGATCATTTCGATTGGTGCGCCTGAGCCACCGAAGCCGCCAATCATTACTGTCATGCCGTCTTTTACATGGGCGACGGCCTCTGACAGTGATGAGAGTGTTTTATCCATGATCTAGGCCTTTGCCAAAACGAAGTCGAAGGGGGATTCCCATTTGGCATCCACGTCGTCTGATGGTTCAAAAGGTGCAACCAGTGATGTCTTCACACCGAACACAGCGTCTGACGAAATGTACTCATCATCGCCGACAAATGTATGTGTACACAAATTGTTGTAGCCAGGTGCGGACACATTATAGTGCATATGCGCCGGTCGGTACGGATGGCGTCCAAGTTTAGCCAGAAGCTTACCAACAGGGCCGTCATCCGGGATCGGATAGGAGACAGGCTTGATGCCATAAAAACTGTAGCTCCCATCCTCGCCGGTCGTGAAGAGGCCCCGATTATTCCATTTAGGTTGAACATCGGGTTGTTGGACATCGTAAAATCCATCGGCGTTGTCAGACCAGACATCGATCGTGGCACCAGCAATCGGATTACCATCCAGATCCAGAACACGCCCTGTGAACAAGCACGGCTCTCCGACGCCATCCAAACTAATATTGTCACCCATCGCGCGTTTGGGTGCGTTTGCGACGTGGAACGGGCCAACAACTGTACTTTCTGTTGCGCCTTTCGGGCGACGATTACTGATCGCGTCGACCAGCATTGAAAAACCCAAAATATCGCTCAGTAAAATGAACTCCTGACGCTCATCACTGCATATTTTCCCCGTCTTGGTTAAAAACTCGATCGCCATCGACCATTCATTTTGTTGCAAGTCAACGTCCTTCGCGAACGCATGCAAATGAGAAACCAATGAGGACATAACCCTGCTTAGGCGCGCATCTGTTTCCGGCCCAGTGCGTGAGGTTACGGCATCTACCGATCCAGCTTCAGTAAAATGTTCGCTCATTTAATTGTCCTTTCTAGTTCAAGAGCTGCACGGCGGGTTTCCGTCAGTCGCATTCGTCAGTACCGCCATAACACCCTTTTGGGTGACTTTTCTTGGGTTCCAATAGGCGTTTTGCATGGCGATATCAGAGGCACGGTTAATCATTGAATGACCAAATCCGATGTCCGTTAGTTTTTGCGGAGCCGCGAGCCGTCGTGACAGTTCAAACAACCCACGGCCCAAATCGCCACCAAAAAGCGCCGTCGCTGGCGCGAGAACATGTTTCGCGACGGTTTGGTTATAAGCGGCCGTATGAGGCAGCAAAATTGCGTGGGTTTCTGCATGAGGCAGGTCAAAACTTCCACCAAGCGTATGGCAAAGTTTATGATGAAAAGCCATGCCGACGGCCCCTAGTACCGTGCCGCATAGCCAAGCCCCATAGAGCGCGGTACCGCGGGCTTCTAGATCATCTGGTGCTTCAACTATTTTGAGAAGCGCTTCTTTCAAGGCCCGAATTCCTTCTACTGCCATCATCGAAGATATGGGGTTTCGGTCTTGCGCATAAAGCGCTTCCACCGCGTGGGCCATGGCATTTAGACCACTTGATACACTCATCCCAACAGGCAATTCACACGTGAGTTCTGGATCATAAATTACGACCTCAGGAAGGATAGAAGGATCTTTGACAGTTTTTTTGATGCCATTCTCAGTTTGGCCCAAAATAGACGTGACCTCTGAACCGGCATAGGTCGTTGGAAGGACGAATTGAGGCGTGTTTTTGCGGAATGCAATAGCTTTGCCAAGACCCGTGGTCGACCCTCCCCCAATGGCAACAATGCAATCAGCGTGGGCTTCATCAAAAACTTTTATTGCTTGTTTGGTGACCTCGACGGGTGTGTGCATTGCAGCGAGACTAAAGGTGCCAATGGCGCTGGGACCAAGTATGTTAGAAATTTCTTCTGCCTGTTCAATTTGGTTCGATGTTGAGAGGACCAATGCACGGCTCAACCCGCAGGCCACCAATTCATCTGCGATCTGGTGTCGACACCCATTGCCAAATACAATCCGCGAGCGTTTAGTTTCGAATGTAAAGGGTTTCTTTTCCATACGAGTGCTTTCCCTATGTCGGTCTTTCAGCGCAGGGCATGTTTTGAGGGCATTGGAACGCCGCCAACATGCACGCTTGATCCGAATTTGCTAACCGTCTCGTGGTCCCCATCTTTTAGCGGCCGTTGGCAATTCTACTTACCCCAATTGTGGCCGGCCCAATTGATCGAATTACCCGCCAACCAGGTCTGTCCGGTCTGATAAAGCGCTTCAACTTCAGGCCCCTTAAGACCTGGCATGTCCTTTTTAACCGGATAACCTACTTTGGATTGCAAATATGCCAGGTGACGATACCCAACAGGAAAGGATTCCAGGACTGCCGCGTCTAATTCAACCATCTCGCCCGGGGTGACCAGATCCATGCGATCCTTTTCGTAAATCGGTTGACGCAGGCACATGCCCCATTTGCCATCGCGCTTTTCAAGAAAATCATGGAACCGACCTGTACAAACAACATCGACCAAGACCCCGTGCACTTCGCCCCTTTGGGAAATGGTCATCTTGGTTTGCGTAATGGCACGGTCGCCCTTGATTTCGCAGGTGAACCCACCAAGAAAATGCAAGATGGACACACCTTTGGCCCAGCCTTGTTTATTCATTTCAATAAATTCATCTGCCGTGCCTTGAGTCCATGTGGCCATCATTCGGCCGTCATCATGCCACACAGTTCGGAATTTTTCCCAAAAACCCGCATCACGCCACATAACCCAATTTTCGATCAGTTCGCGCAATTCCAATTTATCTTGATCGTATGTCATGCCAGTTCCTTATACACGGGTAATTTTTAGCTTGGTTTTCATTTCAGTCCGGCAAAAGGCGTGCAGAAAACAGGTTTGTTCAGACATATCCAGCATTTCCTGGGCCGTTGCGTCGTCTTCGGATGTCTCTAAATAACAATGTGTTTCAATCGCATCGGCCTCGCCGGCCTTTCCGGTCCCGCCAGATGCGCCACCCAGACTGAAATGGGTGTCTTGAACGATACGATAATCGGGCAGGTCTAATTTCAACATGGACACGAACCGGCCAAATTGAGTCATGAAACAGAACCCAATCCCAGCACTAATCAACGAATTGGCATCGGGAGCACGGCCATCCTCGGAACTCAGGAACCGGAATGACGTTCCCCATGGGGAATATTGCATTTGCTGGATGTCTTTAATCCCATCTTCGCGAAGCGTTGCAATGGCCCCAATGTTCAAACGACGGTTTTGTTCGTCGGTTAAACTTCCTGCAGCAGCAGTTGTGCCCAAAGCCACTTCTTTTTTTGGAGTTGGACCAACGGGACCCACGAGTTCAGGGCGATTTTCAACGGGGCAAGCCATCGCAAAATGATTGCCAGGGTCTGGGAACAATGCCCCATCCAATTCTGCGGCTTTACCGGTAGTGAGTTCTGATCCATTTTTTGATAATTTGAACAAACTTTCCAATTTACCGCGCATCAAACCGTTCAAAGGTGAGGCATGTACAGCATCCATCAAAAGGATGTTCAAAGCGGTATCATCCAGATCACAATCAACTTCGACCTCTAGATCAATAGGTTCCGCCCCGCCAACCATCGTGCGTTTGGGCATAGACCCCTTCATTGTATAGAAATTGTTCTGGATCAGCCGCAGTTTGCGCATTACGACCCCGCGTTGTTCGGCCAGAGCTACAATTTCATTCATATAACTTGCAACCATGCCCGTGGACAAAAACGCCAGCGGACAAGGTGCTGCGTCATGGCCGTTTAGATATGGTCCCTCATCTGAAACCAACCGCCAAGTGCGGCCAGTTTTGGCGGATCTAACCAATGCTTCTTTCTGGAAGCCGCTAAGGGAACGCACCCAAGTCCGTACCGCATCGCCTTTGCGATTTTCTGGTGCATCAATGGAAACGGCATCCGCGTTTTCGACCAAAAAGAATGGGGAAGTGTCGCTGGTTCCGATAATATTTTTGCCAAGTTGAGCCAAAGTGGTCTCTCCGTTTAACTGAGTTTCGGCACTGGGCCGATTATTGTGTCGTTTTCACCTTCCAAGGCCCGCCACATTGCCGCGCGGAAGGTTTATTCGTGGTGATCTAGGGCACTAGTTATGTCTGGATGGTCACCCACGTTACTTTTGTCATCGCTTCGAGGTCTGCATCCGTGCCTTCACGGCCCACGCCAGATTCCCCATTGCCGCCAAAGGGCACATGCGCTTCATCATAAACTGTTGATCCGTTGATATGGACCATACCAGCGCCAGAATTCGTGGCGTAATGGATCGCTTTTTCTAGGTTGGTTGTATAGATCGCGGATGACAGGCCAAAAACGGTGTCATTGGCCTTTTCCAATGCCTCTTCATAGCTTTCAACAACGTAAATTGACGTCACGGGACCAAAGGTTTCCGTCCGGCATACGGTCATATCTTCGCGGACCTCAGCCAAGATGGTTGGCCGGCATCGGTTCCCTTCAAATTCGCCACCACAAAGCACAGTAGCGCCCTTAGCCTTGGCATCTTCGATATGGTCCTTGACCCGGTTGCGTTGGCGCTCTGAGATAATTGGTGCCATAATCGTGTTTGGATCGCGCAAATCCCCCATGCCCATTTTACCAGCAATCATTGTGAATCGTTTAACGAATTCATCGTAGATTGCCCGTTCCACATAGAACCGGCTAGACCCAATACACAGCTGGCCCCCAAACATGAAAATAGACCGGGCAGCCAGGGGCATGACCTTGTCCAAATTCGCATCGGCCAAGACAATAGTCGGACTTTTCCCCCCCAATTCCAATGTGTTAGGAGTTTTGTTTTTGGCACAAATTTCGTGCACATGCTGACCAATGACGGATGAGCCCGTGAAGGTCACAAAATCAACGTCTGTGCTGGATGTTAGGTCATCCCCAATTTCCGCACCATTGCCTGTTACGACGTTATAAGCGCCCGCTGGCACCCCTGCATCGTGAAAAATCTGAGCCATCAACACCGTCAGGTGCGGTGCCATTTCGGAAGGCAAATGAACAACAGTGTTGCCACAGGCCAAGGCATTGGCAACGAGGCGGGTGTTTTTGATAAGCGGCACATTAAAAGGCGTGATAATGGCAACCACGCCCAAAGGCTCGCGGATCGACATCGACATCATGCCTGGCGTATCTGATGGGATCGTTTCCCCCCGCATGTTGCGGCACATACCCGCCGCGGCGCGTAGCATGGCAAGACCTTTGCCTAACTCAAATTTCGCCTTGCCAATCGGCGATCCAATTTCATCAATCAGACAATTGACGATTTGATCTTGGCGCTCTTCTAATAACTCCGCGGCGCGCAACAACATGCGTTCACGCTCTGTTGGGGTCGTTGCTTTGAACGCCGGGAATGCGGCACGCGCTGCTGCAATTGCTTTGCGCATATCGTTGCCCGTGCCAGCGGCCGCATGGCAATATACGCTGTCGTCAATTGGGTTAAAGCTGGTGATCTTTCCACCATCTTCGGCGTCAGTCCATTCCCCGCCGATAAAATGTTGCAGTGTGTTGATCTCAGATGATCCGTCCATAAAAGTCTCCTTTATTTGCTATCCGCCCACCAACTTATCAGGCAGAAAAAGCGCGATTTGTGGAAATAATATAAGCAAGCCGATCATAGCCGCCATGGCGAACCAAAATGGCCAAATGCCGCGAAAAATTTGGCCCATTGGCACATCAGGTGCGATGGATTTCACAACAAACACATTGATCCCTACAGGTGGGCTAATCATCCCCATTTCTAGAATGATAACGATAATGATCCCAAACCAGATTAGATCCCAATCTAGGCCGATCGCAATTGGAATAACCACCGGAATAGTCAACACCAACATGGCAATTCCCTCAAGGAACATGCCTAGAAATAAATAGACCAAGATAATGATAAGCAGCACACCAAAGTCCCCAATAGGTAGCGAGGTCAATATCGTGACCAATTGGGCCGGCAATTCCGTAAGTGCCATGAATGGAATGAACACAAACGCGGCAATGATTATGAGAAATACTGTTGCCGTTGTGCTCATAGATTCAAGGATGATAACTTTCATTTTTTGCAGATCTAATCGCCCCATGATCAATGCGACAACAAATGTGAAAAATGCCCCAACGGACGACGCCTCAACAGGCGTAAAGAACCCTGTATACATCCCGCCAATGGTCACCACGACCACCAACAAGATGGGAAGCGCGCCAAGAAGGGATGACCATTTTTCAGAAGAAGTTGCACGTTCGCCCGGAGGGCCTGATTCCGGCTTGCGGAGCACAACCAGGTAGATTGCGGCGATAAAAAGGAGAGTTAGCACAATACCCGGGATAATACCGGCCATAAATAGTTTCCCAATCGATTGCTCGGTGAGAACCGCATAGATGATCATACCGCCGGAAGGGGGGATCAAAAATCCAAGCGTCCCACCAGCGGCGACAGAACCTGTCGCCAAGGGGTCAGCGTATTTATAACGTTTCATCTGCGGCAGTGCTACACGTCCCATAGTCACGGCTGAAGCAAGAGATGACCCTGACAAAGCGGCAAAGCCCGCACATGCGGCAATCGTCGCGGATGCCAAGCCGCCCTTGAGATGACCCATCCAGCGATAGGCAGCAGTGAACAAATCCCGTGACATGCCTGATGCCCCAGCAATGCTGCCCATTAGAACAAACATCGGGATGACCAAAAGGTTAAAGTTCGACGCTGCCTCAAACGTTTCCCCAGCCAGGTTTGAATAGGCGATCTTCCAGCCCCTGGACCAAGCTTGATCGGAATCCATGCCAATGCTTAGAAACTTGTTCGCGTTTGCTATGATCGTGCCTGTGAATCCAACGAATAACATGGATAGGGCCACGGGCATGCGCAGAGCTAGTAAGACAAAAAGGGTCAGCAAACCAAGAATGCCAATCGTGGCTAAACTGATCATAACACGTCCCCATTTATCGCAAGCTTTTCCACTTTCCCGGATCGCAAAACCTGAAAAATATCTAACAATAACACAAAGGTATAGATCGCGATAGAAACGGCCAAAAGGTAATAGAATGGCTCGTATGAAATTAAAAGTTGTTGGGTGGTTTCGCCAAATTTAACGGCCTTTTGGCCTGCGTGCCAAAGCTGTTGCGACATGATTGTCAAAACGCCAATCCCAAGAATTTTTACAAAAATCAAAGACCATTTGGCAAACCAAACAGACATCTTTGATTCTAAGATCTCAATTTCAATGTGCGCACCAGTTCGCGACCCTAATCCAACGGATAGCGCGACAATGACGACCAAACACAAAAGCAAAAGATCCTCAGCCCCTGTAATCGGATTGTTCATCGCTTTACGCATGATCAACACGTTCCAGACGGAGAAAATTGTCATGAACGCCAAGGCGCTTCCACCTAGGACAATAGCCGCCCAGGTCAAAATTTTGTCAAAATGCCTGATTAGATTTGGCACATCAATTGTCCTTATTACTTTTTTCAAAGTGGTCGGGCCAGGTCGAAAAGACCTGGCCCAAGCGTTTATTTATTTAAAGCTTCGTAGATTTCCAGGGCATTCGAAATGCCGCGTTCGGCATAGTCGGCATAAATTTGTGCCATGCCATCTGCCGCAGCTTTTTCCATCTTAGCACGCTCTTCGGCTGAAACAGTCTTCCATTCAACTTTCAAATTGCCTGCTTGGCGTTGCTCTTCAACCCACTCCAGTGCGTGTTGATCCGCGAGGTGAAATGAACGTGCCAATTCCATAGAAAACGGAAGCCCTGCGATCTCATCCAAGACGGCCTTATGTTCATCACTAAGGTCCTCATAGCGTTCTTTGTTCATCACGAAGTAGACTGGATTAAAGGTCGCAGGAACGTTTAGGATCGCATAGTTTGACACCTCGTCCAGATTCCAGGGTGGCATCACGTTGTTGATAGACGATACAGCCGCGTCAATGGTTCCAGTGCTTAGAGCTGTGTAGTGCTCGGACGGGTCCATCTGAACTGGAACAGCGCCCATACCCTTGATCACAGGCGATGTCATAGCTGCATAAGGCACAATTTTCGCGCCCCGCATGCCTTCGATCGTGGACACATCTTTGGTTGCGATCAGCATGCCGCCGGCAGGGTTGCCTAGCGCAAGCAATTTTACTTCTTGCCATTCATCCGCAAGATACTGATCAAAAATGGCCCACATGCGTTCTGTTGAATCAAGCCCGTCAACTGCTTTGCCCGGTGGTACTGCAAGCAAGGTTTTTGGGAACAACGTTGGGTTAATCGAAGCAATCCCAAAGGTGATGTCTGCGACACCCTCGACAGCACGCTTATATTGCTGCACCGGTCCGGCACCCAGCTGTCCAGCTGGGTATAGCTTCATGGTCAAAGTGCCACCGGATCTTTCAGCAAGCTCTTTTTCAAACCAGGCTAGAGATACCGTCACCGTTTCGTGATTGGGCGGCACAAATGTTGCGACACTTAGTTCTTCTGCTTTTGCCGCTTGAGTAGCTGAGCCTAGGGCAACCGCCACAGCCAGAGCTTTTCCAATTTTTGAATACAACATCCATTCCCCCTATTGGTTCAATGCATCATATATTTCTTCGGCATTCTCGATACCGTTATCCGCATATTCGGCAAAGATCGTTTGCAGTGCTTCAGCCGTCAGCGCGTCCATCTTGGTGCGTTCTTCGGCTGAGATGGATACGAAGGAGACGTCTTTCACCTGCGGCGCGTCGCCAGCATTGGCCGCAAATCCACGCTGCGCGTCGTTGTGGAAGCTGGTCGCACCCATCATCGACACTTCTTTACCTGAAAGGTCGTCAATGATCGCACGATGTTCGTCCGACAGGCCCAGATAACGTTCTTTGTTCATCGCAACAAAGAACACCGCGAAGCTAACCGGGATATTATCAACATAGTGGCTAGAAACCTCACCGAAGTTCCAGGGTGGTGTCATCTGGCTGGCAGAAATTGACGTGCCGTCAATCGTGCCTGACGACAGACCCGTGTACATTTCAGTCACCGGCATCTGCACTGGAACTGCGCCCCAAGCCTCAAAAATCGGCGATGTCATGGCCGCAAAAGGCACAACCTTTGAACCGTTCAATCCTTCGAGCGTTGACAGATCCTTAGTTGCTGCCCAAGCGTCGCCTGCAACGGTGAATATACCTAGTAACTCCACATCGTTGTACTCATCTGCGAGATATTCATCAAAGACCTCAAGAATGGCGGCCGTTGAATCAAGCGATGTTGTATGCTTGCCCGGAGGGACAGCCAAGATCGATTTCGGAAACAGCGCTGGCGTGTACGTTTGCAAACCAAAAGCAATATCCGCCACGCCTTCAACCACGCGTTTATATTGCTGCACCGGACCTGCGCCCAGCTGACCAGCTGGATAGACCTTCAACGTCAAAGACCCGCCAGAACGCTCTGCGACTTCCTTGCCAAACCAGTCAAAGAAAAACGCGTTGATGTGGTGCTGTGGCGGAATGAACGTTGCTACGGATAGTTCTTCCGCACTGACTTGCATTGCGCCAACCGATACGCTGGCGGCAAGAACAAGTGATGCGAATTTATGCTTTATGTTCATTGGTAATTTCTCCCTAAGTGGCTCCCTTTCTTAGGAGCTGATTGTTGTTAGACTTTTGAAAAATCTGGGCACCATTCGAGGATGCCTTCTTTAAAGCTCCGCCTTTTCGCGCAAGCGTCTGCCCAGCGAGTGATGTTTGGGTAATTTTGAAACGGATAGCCACAGCCGATAAGTACAAAATGCAATGGGATCCAAGAGATATCAGCGAGCGTGAACTTATCCCCCATCATCCACTTGGATCCCGCTAGCGTTGACTCCAACTTGGCAAAAGCCTCATTCAGTTTCGCTTCTGCCTCTTTGAACGCCTCCCCCTGGAACTGCTTACCACCTGCATGTTGAGCGTGAAACTTGCTTAGTTCTTCGTTCTTTTGAAGCTCAGCATACTTCGCCTCTTCCTGGGCTGTCTTTTTAACTTTAGGCGCTATGATTGTCGCATAGACGTAAGGTTTAACTGCAGGCACATGCAGCGATGTCGCCAGTTCTAACCAGCTCATCAGCGTTTCGGTGTCCTCAGCCCTAAGGCTTGGCTCTCCATAAGCATTGTCTAAATAATCGATAATATCATTTGACTCAGTATGCACAACTCCGTCGTGAACTAGTGTTGGCACCAGCCCCTTCGGATTGATGCCGAAGTAATCATCGGTGATATTCTCTTTCTTCTTGAGATCAACGTGGTGGCTGGTCCAATCCAGACCCTTTTCCACTAGCGTCATACGCACTCGCATTGAACAATTTGAGATCGCACCATGATAAAGGTGTAGACCCTCAAACGCCTCTACGGACTTGTTAGTCGGTTGAACGACGACCATCCCCCCCCCCCTTTTTTGCGCAAACACCTCGCTTACAGCATCTCCAGGCTTGCTTCAATTTAGGATCCCAAAAATAAAAAATACGCACTTAAACGTGAAAATTTTCTGCCTTGTGTCAATTATTGACAAAGTTGGGATCCTATTTCAAGTCTTTAATTGCATTAGCGAATAAAAAGGTAGCACAGCGCTTGACCTTGCGGTAACCCATTATGAGTAAGATTAAATGGGATTGATCGCTTTCTCAGAGTAAAGTTGCCTTTAGTGGGCAGGACTAATCTGGGTACCCGCAGACATCGCTATTTCAACATCGGCAGCCTACCGTCTGCTAGATACCCTTGTTCGGACTGGACTTTTGTTTTGCCGTAAGCCTGTGTGTTGGTGTGCCCGAAGCTACTCGGGCTTTGCTCAGTGAGCGAAGCCAACGGGAGTGAAGGCATGGAACTTGATATAGCTGGATTGGACACAGCGGGCCGCGATGAAGGGGGGGAGCACTGGCGGTGTTTGATTGGAAGGCCTCCTCCAAAACATATCAGCCGCAGCCTGCTGATCCAGATATTAGCTTTTGAACTGCAATCAAAGCAACACGGGGGCTTCTCCAAAAGGCTAAGCCAACGCCTCACCCGCGCCGGCCTGCGCGATGTTATGCGTCCCGCCTTCAAGCCCGGTAGCCGCTTTGTGCGTGAGTATCACGGCAAGACCCATGTTATTGAGGTGGCAGAGGACGGCTGGTTTGCCTGGAACGCGCAGCGCTTTAAGTCCCTGTCTCACACTGCGCGCGCCATTACCGGCTATAACGTATCAGGCTTTAAGTTCTTTGGAGTGAAGCCATGAACGGGCTGGGGCGGCCAAGTGTGCGCGCCGTTGTCTATACTCGCAAAAGTTCAGAGGAAGGTTTGGATCAAGAGTTCAATTCCCTTGATGCTCAATATGAAGCCTGCACCACCTATATAGCCTCACAACGCCATGAAGGCTGGAAGCTGGTCAAACAACGCTTTGATGATGGAGGGGTCTCAGGCGGGACCATGGACCGCCCTGCCCTTAAGGCTCTGTTGGATGAGGTTGATAAAGGCCTCGTGGATATGATCGTTGTCTATAAGATAGATCGGCTTACAAGATCACTGTCGGACTTCGCACGCCTTATAGAGCGATTGGAAAAAGCTGGCTGCTCCTTTGTATCAGTCACCCAATCCTTCAACACCTCCAGCTCCATGGGAAGGTTAACCCTGAATGTTTTATTGTCCTTCGCTCAGTTTGAACGTGAAGTCACAGCTGAGCGTATCCGCGATAAGATAGCGGCTTCTAAAAAGAAAGGCATGTGGATGGGTGGTACTGTCCCCTGGGGCTACCAAGTGCATTCAGACCCTAAAGTTCAGTCTTTGGAACCCCACCCCCAGAACGCGCCAAATATCCAACGCATCTATGATCTTTATGAAGAGTTGGGATGTTTGAGCAAACTCAAGCGGGCTGTAGATCAGCTTTGGCCTAACCGAAGCTACAGCCGCGGCCGGCTTTATAATATTCTGCGCAACCCCATCTACATTGGAAAGGTCAGGCATAAGTCCGATGTCTATGAGGGCCTCCATGAGGCCATCATAGCGCAGGAACAATTTGATCGGGTGCAACAGCAGATGCAGCTGAAGTCAGTGATCAAGCGCGGCACCCATCACTCCCGCGGCCCTTCAGCCTTTTTGGTTGGTAAGGTCTTTGATGAGACAGGGGATAGGTTAACACCCTCCAAAACCCGCAAAAACGGGCGTTCCATCCGGTATTACTACTCCAACCGCTTAATTACCAAAGGCGCTGATCCAACAGGCTGGCGGCTTAGGGCCGATATGATGGAGGAGGCTCTTCAGGACATGGTAAAGCAACGGTTAGGGCGAAGACTACACAGGATGCA
>JAGSGK010000226.1 GCA_023955215.1 Paracoccaceae bacterium | reverse complement strand
ATGTCCATAGGTCACTGTTAGGGGCTTTGCCCCCGCCAGCCTGCGGCTGTCTCCCCCAGAGTTTGGTTGGTAAGATGAAGGTGCGGAACGGAGTGTGAACATCTTTGGGCTGATGGGGTTTTCCTTTGCAGTATTTGGGGCTAGGTTTATTGCCATGAATGATTTCGATGAAATGGACGCCTTCGACGGCGCATCTTTGTCTGCGCGTGCTATGGCCGCGCGTCCGCAACCCTATTTGGATGGCTTGAACCCAGCCCAACGCGCCGCCGTTGAGCAGATGGATGGCCCTGTCTTGATGCTTGCGGGGGCGGGGACCGGAAAAACCAAAGCTTTGACCGCCCGTATTGTCCATTTGATGAACACAGGACGCGCCCGTCCGAACGAGATTTTGGCGGTGACCTTCACCAACAAAGCCGCCCGCGAGATGAAGGACCGTGTGGGCGGTATGCTGGGGCAACAGATTGAGGGGATGCCGTGGCTTGGCACGTTCCACGCGATCTGCGTGAAATTGCTGCGCCGTCATGCCGAATTGGTGGGGTTGAAATCCAACTTTACCATTCTGGATACCGACGACCAAATCCGCCTGCTGAAACAGTTGATCCGTGCGGAGGGTATAGATGACAAACGCTGGCCTGCGCGTCAGCTGGCCAATATCATTGATGACTGGAAAAACCGCGCGCTGACCCCTGATAAGGTGCCTGCGGCGGATGGTGGTGCCTACAACCATCGTGGCATTGAGCTATATGCCCAGTACCAAAACCGTCTGCGCGAATTGAACGCCACCGACTTTGGCGATCTTCTGTTGCATATGGTGACGATTTTTCAGACCCACGGTGACATTCTTGAGCAATATCAGCGCTGGTTCAAATTCATCCTCGTGGACGAGTATCAAGATACCAACGTCGCCCAATACCTATGGCTGCGCCTGCTGGCCGCGGGTCACAAGAACATCTGTTGTGTTGGGGACGATGACCAGTCGATCTATGGCTGGCGTGGTGCTGAAGTGGGTAACATCCTTCGATTTGAAAAGGATTTTCCGGGGTCACATGTGGTGCGACTTGAGCAAAACTATCGCTCAACCCCGCATATTCTGGCCGCTGCCTCTAGCGTGATTGAAGGCAACACAGGCCGTTTGGGCAAGACGTTGTGGACCGAAGAAAAAGACGGCGAAAAGGTGCGTCTGATTGGCCATTGGGACGGCGAGGAAGAGGCGCGTTGGATCGGTGAGGAAATCGAATCCGCGCAGTCTGGCACCCGTGGCATGCGCCCTGTGTCATTGGATGAAATGGCGATTTTGGTGCGGGCGTCGCACCAGATGCGGGCCTTTGAGGATCGATTTTTAACCATCGGTTTGCCCTACCGCGTGATCGGTGGACCACGGTTCTATGAACGCTTGGAAATCCGCGATGCGATGGCCTATTTCCGCATTGTGACCTCCCCCGATGATGATCTCGCGTTTGAGCGGATTGTGAACACGCCAAAGCGTGGTTTGGGCGACAAGGCACAGCAAACCATTCAGATGACTTCCCGTGAAAACGGTGTTTCCCTGCTTGAGGGCGCACGACTGACGATTGAGATGGGATTGATCAAAGGCAAGGGCGGCGCAGAGCTGGCTAAGCTGGTGGATGGCATCGGGCGCTGGGCGCAGATGACCCGTGGTCCGTTGATGACCGTGAGCGAAGACGCGGTGATCGATGACGGTCCGCAGATGATGGAATACGGCCCCCCAGAGGTCAGCCATTTCGAGCTGGCAGGCATTATTCTGGATGAATGCGGCTACACCACCCATTGGAAAAACGACAAGACGCCAGAGGCCCCAGGGCGGTTGGAAAACCTCAAAGAATTGGTCAAAGCACTTGAGCAGTTTGAGAACCTACAAGGGTTCCTTGAGCACGTAAGTTTGATCATGGATAATGAGAAAGAGGGCGAGGGGGCGAAGGTGTCAATCATGACGCTTCACGGCTCCAAGGGTCTTGAATTTCCTCAAGTATTTTTGCCCGGTTGGGAAGATGGGTTATTCCCATCGCAGCGGTCTATGGACGAAAGTGGCGTGACTGGTTTGGAAGAAGAACGCCGCCTTGCCTACGTTGGAATTACACGTGCCGAGGAGGTCTGTACCATTTCATTTGCAGCCAATCGGCGGGTGTTTGGGCAGTGGCAATCGGCCTTGCCTTCGCGCTTTATTGATGAACTGCCCGAAGAGCACGTGGACGTGATGACGCCACCTGGTTTGTATGGTGGTGGGTTTGGTGCTGCGGCCCCGACGAACGAACCCCAATCAACGTTCCATGAGAAAGTTGTAAACGCAGATGTGTATAACTCGCCAGGCTGGCGTAGATTACAGTCGCGGTCTCAAAACCGACCTGCTCAACAAGCACCAAAGCAGAAAAGTGACATCATCGACTTGTCTGCTGTGAACAGTTTTACAATCGGGGAACGGGTGTTTCACCAGAAGTTTGGATATGGAAAAGTTGCGGTCATCGACAATGACAAACTTGAAATTGATTTTGAAAAGGCCGGCCTAAAGAAGGTTGTTGCCCGCTTTATCACCGGGGTCGACGACATCCCGTTTTAAAGCCAGACGTCAGAGGAAAAACAGATGACAGTTCTTATTTCAGGCGGTGGGATCGCAGGCTTGACCATGGGGCTAACCCTGCATCAGATTGGCGTTCCATTCCACATTTTCGAAAGTGTGAAGTCGCCTAAGCCATTGGGTGTTGGTATTAATTTGCAACCCACAGCCGTGCGTGAGTTGATGGAGCTGGATCTTGGCACGATGCTGAATCAGGTGGGTATCCGCACCCAAGACTACGGGTTCTATACCAAAACGGGCGTTGAAATTTGGACAGAACCCCGCGGCATAGACGCGGGATATAATTGGCCTCAATACTCTGTGCATCGTGGGCAGTTGCATATGGCGTTGTTTGACACTGTTCGGCAACGCTGTGGGGACGCTTGCATAACGACAGGCGCAAGGGTTGTTGGTTATGAAGCGGATGATGATGGTGTCAAAGTCACTGTTGAAACCAACGATGGGTTGCAAAGCGTTGCTGGAGATATGTTGATCGGTGCGGATGGTATCCATTCTGCCATTCGTTCTCAGATGTACCCTTTAGAAGGCGCTCCTGTTTGGGGTGGCGCTGTGATGTGGCGTGGGACAACGCTGGCAAAACCATTTCTTTCTGCTGGATCGATGATTTTGGCAGGGCATGACACCCATCGGTTTGTCGCTTACCCCATCACTGAGCCTGACCGCGAAAGCGGGATGTCGACGATCAATTGGATTGCAGAAAAAACTGTTGATCCATCTACTGGCCATTCGAAAGAGGATTGGAACCGTAAGGTCGATATTGATCTGTTCAAAGATGACTTTGCCGATTGGAAATTTGACTGGCTTGATGTCCCATCAATCATTGCTGGCGCCGATACGGTTTATGAATACCCGATGATTGATCGTGAACCCGTTGATTGTTGGCGGGATGGATCTGCAATTCTAATCGGCGATGCAGCACATGCGACATATCCAGTTGGCTCAAGTGGTGCATCCCAAGCGGTTTTGGATGCCCGCATCTTGGGGGCTGCGATTATGGAGCATGGTCCAGGGACAACTGCGGCACAAATATTTGAGGATCAGGTCCTTCAAATGGCCAATCGCGTGACCTTGGCCAACCGTGGAAATGGCGGACCGGATGCGGTTATGCAAATGGCTGAAGATCGCTGCGAAGGTGATTTTTCCAAACTGGACAGCGTATTGCCCTATGGAGAGCGCGAAGCGCACGCTGCGGCATTTAAGGTTCTGGCGGGACTAACGGCAGAGGGGATCAACGGGCGCCCCTCAATTGTTCAGCCGTAACAGACCGCATAATAGTGGTTCGGTATTGCGACATAAAAATCCGCTATTGATCTTGATACTTTACCTTCATGTCTTTGTAGGCTTGTGAAATTAACGTCTCCAGAACCGCCAGATCAATGTCTTCCAGTTTGTTAATATACAGGCATGAAACGCTCGATTTGTGTTTTCCCAGCTGGTCCATCAAACTTTGATAGGGCTGAAATCCAGGATTGATGGAGATCACTAGTTTCGCTTTGCGCGGAGAATGGCCAACTACGAAACTGTCGCCCTCACGACCGCTGTCATATTTGTAATGATAGGTGTCAAAACCGATCAGGTTGGCCCCCCACATTTTTGGTCTATGGCCGGTTATTCGTTGCATCAAATCAATGACAATGTGGCCATCCGCGGCTCTTTTTGTTGGTTCGACACCCACCATAAATTCGGCAACATCGGCGGGAAGATCGTTTTGGCTGATGGTATTCATGAAATTCCTTCCTAAAAATGACTGTGTATTAGTCTATGGAAACATCATGGTTTTTGGCAAGTCTTAGGATTTTAGGTCCTCAGGGTCTTCATCCAACCAAGGGTTTCTTCTGTGGATCCAGCCACTTTGTACTCTGCCCCAAGCGGAGCGGTGTAACCAAGGGAGGATAAATGGCGAAAAATGTGGCGGTAGTTCACTTCGCCAAGATCTGGTCGACCACGATTCGGTACACCCGCAAATTGGATATGGCCGATATGAGGCATCAGGCGTGTCAATTTTTGCGTTAAATCACCTTCCATCAGCTGAACATGATAACAATCAAACATCAGCTTTAGGTTTGATTGTTCGACTTCGTGGATGATTTTCAAGGCTTGATCCGTCGTCTGAAGAAAATAGCCGGGTGCATCATGCTCGTTAAGTGGCTCAATTAAGATTGTTAAATCGTGTTTTTCAGCCTCGTCACATGCATAGCTGAGGTTTTCGATGAAGGTTTCATGGGCTTCGTCGCCTGAGGCAAAGCCTGCCATAACATGAATTTTAGGACATTTGACTGCGGCCGCATAGGCGATCGCTTGATCTATCGCAGCTCGTGCTTGTGGTTTTTGATCGGGCAGGGCGCTCAAACCGTTGTCGCCCTCCAAGTGATTTCCACGTGTAGTGTTCAATCCCAGCATCCGAAGGCCAGTTTCATGAAGCACGTCATTCACAAATTCGGGATTGGTGTCATAGGGCCAGTGACATTCGACAGCCTCAAATCCAGCCAAATGTGCGGCGCGTATAGCATTGGGCAGGGACAACTCTGTCCATAGGAAACCTAAATTGGCTGAGAATTGGGTCATCTGTTTCCTTTTTGTTAACCACAATTGCCCACGGGCAACTTTTTCGATGCTTCACTGAACATGATGCAAAGGGTGTCTGGGAACAAGGAAATCAAATGTGGGGGGTAAATAAAAAACGGCCCCATGGGAGGATGGGACCGTTTCTAAACAACCGAAACACGATCTGGGAGGAAAGTATCGTTCGGTATCTATATATCGCGGGTTTCGCGATT
>JAGSGK010000145.1 GCA_023955215.1 Paracoccaceae bacterium | reverse complement strand
CATTCCGTCTGAATTCTATCAGGTCATGGATCAACTCGATGTATATTCCGACAACAAAGAAGCCCATTTTCAGGTCAAAGATAACAAGCTTGTCGTTCTAAACATCACCGATCTTTACCAATGGATTGCTCAAAAATCGGATCACAAGCAACGCCAACTCATGCTTTCAACAAAGTTCTTGTCGACGACAAAAACGGAAGATGGTGGTTATTTATCCACGATCCGGTCGCGTCACACGGAAACGACACAGATCAAATCAAATCAAAGTATATTATTGATGGCTCTGGCGTCAGAAATGCAGTGTTGGATAATCTGGGCCTTAAAGAAAAACCAAATCGCACAGGCGTTGGTATTGAATATGAGTATCCGATTGGAACGAACAAGGCCGATCATGCAATCCTGTTTGTAGGCTCATCTGTTTTATCGGGATACGGATGGGTTTTCCCAACGGCTGATGGCAAACTTCGGGTCGGTGTTGGCGTGATTCACCCCGATACCGACGTATCGCCAAAGAAACTGATGTTAGATTTCTTGGCCTCTGACGACGTGCAGCGTTTCGGGCTTGACCTGTCAGGCGAATATGAAGTGAACGCAGGTACCCTACCCTCAGTCTCCTACGATCCCGAACTGGTCTTTGGGAATGTCATTCGCGTCGGGGATTCTGCTAACTTTGCGACCCCTACCGTTGGTGAAGGGATCCGTATTTGCATGGATCACGGCGAGGCATTAGGGCGCGCACTGGGCGAAACCATTCGCACCAATGATCCCGCACCTCTGAAACGATATGAAGCCGATTGCAAAAAAACTTTGGCCCGTAATTATCACTTTGGTTTTTTGGCGAACAAACGTTTCTCTCTTTATTCGTCCAAAGATTGGGACAAAAGCATTAGGCGAATTTCGCATCTAAGCGAAAGCGAGCTGGTCGCTTTGCTACGGAGTGAATTCACAGCAAAAATGATCCTTAAGGCGACCTACAAAATGCTTAAGCAAAAGCTTTTGAGGTCATCATAAGGGGCCAATTCCGTTGCTGGTTATTCTGCAGTTTCTGACGAATCCGGTGTTGTGGTGCCGGCTGAAAATGCAGCCACAATCCCCGCCAAACCGGCGCTGATGTAGTATTGCGCCATAAAGACGGCAGGTACGGTCAGAACAATAATGACTGTCCCAAATAACACCCCGTACCCAATAGACACCGCCAAGGGGATCAGGAACTGAGCCTGTAACGAGGTTTCCATGATCAATGGATAGACACCTAAAAAGGTCGTCAAAGAGGTCAAAAGAATGGGGCGGAAACGTTGTTTGGTTCCCTCTACAACAGCATCGCGCACATCCATTCCGTCAGCGATGTGTTCGTTGTAAACGTCGACCATCACAAGCGAGTTGTTGATGACAACACCCGCCAAACCAATGATACCAAAGATCGACAAAATCGTCAGTGGAATACCCATGATGTAATGGCCTGATACAGCACCGATCAAACCTAATGGGATTGCGATCATGACAACAATGGGTTGCACGTAAGAACGGAAAACCAGTGCCAACAGAGCATAAATAATAAATAAAGCGACACCAAGCGCCTGACCAAGTGCGGCCTGTGCATCCCCTTGTTGACGCTGTTCACCACCAAGATTGATTAACAGGTCGCTGTACTTCTCTTGCAGGGGTTTGATCAGCTCAGTTTCGATCACCTCGTTCACTTCGGAACTGGTCGATACGTTGATATCCAAGTCAGATATCACCGTGGTCACCTGTCGCCCGTTGCGGCGAAGGATCTGGGTCGGTGACAACCCTTCTTCGATGTAGGCCACAACACTCAACGGGATTTGATCACCAGAGGGCGTTGCGATCCACGTCGAAAGAAGGTCTGACAGGCTATCGCGTTGATTTGCTGGGTAACGCACCATTACTGCAACGTTGTCCGCCCCACGTTGTACGCTGGTCGCCTCGATGCCAAAGAAACCCGCGCGGGTTTGGGTGGCAAGATCAGACAGTGTGACGCCGTACAATCGCGCCTCTTCGCGCAAAGCCAAACGATATTCGATACGCCCTGCAGAATTATCATCTTGGATTGCAAAGACACCCGGAATATCGCGCAGACCTGCACGTAATTCAGTCACAACAGGCGTGATGTCTTGTCCTTCGGGCAGCGACAATTCGATCGAAATAGGGTCACCCGCCCCGATCAATTCGGCAGACACGTTTAGTTTGTTAACCGAGGCAACATCGCCAATCTTTTTACGCCATGCCGCTTCGAATTTTTTGGCGTCCCAATCACGTTTGGTTGGGTCCGTCAGTTGAACCACAACATTGGCCAACGTCGCCCCTCCCGCAGCAGATCCGCCTTCTGGACCACCAGCAGATACGCCCTGACCGACAACCACGTTTACACCCACGATAACCTCAGGTGCATCGTTCGGCAGTTCGGCTTGGATATCTGCACCAGCTCGAATGGCCGAAACGCGCACATGTTCAGCAACCTCTTGGGTCATTTGGAATGTTGTGCCGTCATTCATCTCAATGCTGGCAGTTATAAAATCACCATCAATGGATGGGAAAAAGTTAAATTTGACGTACCCAAAAGATAACAAACCAACCGTCATAATCATCATCGCAACGGAGAACGCGATAGGAATCAGGATCGCAAAGCCCTTGGTTGTGAAACGCAATACGGCATCAAGCGGCACCCGGATGAACCATTGCAACACGGTATCAACAGCACCACGGATCAGATTCAAGAAACGGAACACCAAGTTGGGTTTGTGATTTTCCGAAACATCAAGGCGTGACAGGTTGCGCGGCAAGATCAGCAATGCCTGTAGCAATGACAGACTTAGGACCACGATCACCACAACTGGAATATCCGTCAGGAATTTGCCCAAGGTGCCGGGCAGTTGGGTCAACGGCCAAAAGGCAACGATGGTTGTCAGCGCAGAAAAGATAACTGGAATCGCAATGCGTTGCGTGCCTTTGACAGCAGCCTGCATTGGGGAAAGCCCATCTTCGCCATTCTTGTAGATGTTTTCACTGACAACAATCGCGTTGTCGACCACGATCCCAATCGCAAGGATGAAGCCAAAGAGAGAGATCATATTGATCGACATCCCTAGGCTACCCATGATTATAAACGCCCCTGCGAACGAAACGCCGATCCCCATCGCAGACCAAAATGCGAGGCGGATATCAAGAAACAAGGCAAGGCACAGAACAACCAACGCCAGACCGATTGCAGCGTTGTTCACCAACAGATCAATACGATCCTGCAGGTCTTTGGAATCATCCTGCCAAATTGTCGCGTTGATCCCGTCCTCAAGCGAAGGACGGTAAGTCGCCGCCAAATAGGCGCGGGCATCTTCAACTATGGCCAGCACTTGTTCATCTCCGACGCGGAAAACGTTTACTGAAACGGAACGGTCACCGTTAAAGTTGGCGGCTAAATCCGCATCTTCAAAACCATCGACGACTTTTGCGATATCACGCAAATAAACGCGGCCGCCTTTGTCATCAGTGCGCACAATGATGTTTTCAAAATCACTCTGAGTATAGTTGCGCCCTGTTGTGCGGATTGGGATTGCCACTGTATCAGTGTTGATCGAACCACCCGGCAACTCGAGCGAGTTTTGCCCGATTACATTCGCGACCTCGGCCATCGAAATGCCGTAAGCGCGTAGGTTATCACGATCCACCTCGATTGAGATTTCGTATGCTCGGATGTTGCCGACCTCAACGAATGAGATGCTGCCAAGGGCGACCAACTCGTCCTTGAGACGCTCTGCCTCTTCCTTCAGAACCTGTTCCGATGCATCGCCGTGGATTGCAATCTCGAGCACGCGTGAGCTGTTGCTGGCTTGAATAACAACTGGATCATTCGCTTCTTCAGGCAAGACTGTGATCCGGTCGATTTCTGTTTTGATCTCGTCCAGCTTTTCCTTGATATCTTCTCCACGCAAGAACGACACGGTGACACCGCCACGACCTTCGCTGATCGACGCCGTTATGCTGTCGATCCCATCAATGCCAGAAAGCTGATCCTCAATCGGACGAACAATGCTGTCTTGAATTTCAAGTGGCGATGATCCGGGGTAACTGACTGAAACGCTGACGGTATCCAATGTGAACTCTGGAAAGGTCTTTTGCGGCATTTGGAACGCCGTCAACATGCCAACGACCACGACAAAAACCATTGTCAGGTTGGCTGCAACCGGATGTTCGGCCATCCACTTGATGATACCATTCATAGTTTGTCATCCGACGTGTTTGCAGCCTGTGTCGAAGTGGTGCGTTCCGCGGCAACATCGCGTAATTTCATACCTTCTTGCGGGGTTGAAAGCGCTGTGGTGATCAAACGCGCGCCCTCTGGGATCAACGCCGACGTCACGTATGATGTTTCGTTATCAACGTGAACCAAAGTGGCGGGGACAATTTTCAACGTACCGCCGTCGCCCTCAGAGGGGGTCAGCAACCACAATTCTGATCCACCACGCAATGCGGTTGATGGCACGGCGTAAGTCGCGTCTGGCTGCGGTCCTTCGATAACCACGTTGGCAAAGGAGTTGATCAATGCGGGTGGGGCACCCGATGCTAGAATACTGCTTCCTGTGGCACGTGCACCGGTGATATCAATCAGTTCCACAGTTACGGTTAACGTACGGGTACGTTGATCCAAAGTTGGGGCTACACGCGTTACTTCGGCGTCCCACTCAAAAGATTGGCCGGCAAAGCGAACAGAAACCGTGGCACTGGGCGATGCCCCTTCGAACAATCCGGGGATGAGGGCGGCGTCGGCTTCACGAACTGGTACATCAATTTCCATGCGGTCTTCGGTAAAAATTTCAGCAATCGCCTGTCCGCCGTTTACGACTGAGCCAATGTCCAAATTCTTGGATAGAACTGCACCATCAAAAGGTGCCGTTACGATTTTACGCCCAAGGCTCACCTCAGCCACGTTTTGTGCAGCAATCAAACTGTTCAGGCTGGCGGACAATTCTTGTTGGGTGCTGCGCACTTGGTCAAGGGATGCCTGGCTGGCAGAGCCACTGCTGCGCAATTTTTCGGTACGTTCAAGCAGAATTTGGTTGAGGTCCAAACGGGCGCGCGTTCCGTCAATATTCGCTTGGGTTTGGGTCAGCGTGGCGCGTTCTGCGCTGTCATCTAGACGAACCAAGACTTCGCCCTGCTTGAAGACTCCGCGTTCGGTGATGGCTGGGTGCAGCTCGATCACCTGGCCACCAACTTGGCTCGCAAGGTTGGCGGAGCGGTGAGGCTGCATAAACCCCTCACCACGGATGGGAAGTGGTGAGTTGATTAAAAAAATTTCTGCTGTTTCGACCAAGGTCGTTGGACGCTCAACAACCGTTGGCTCGATCACTTCACGGTTTTCACCAAGGTAGCGAAATCCTGTAATCCCGCCAAAAACCACGGCAACGGCAACTGCAATCCAAAACAATTCACGCAGGCCAACGCCCAAGTACCCAATAATCTTCTTCATTACGTTCCTCAAAATTCTGCCAATGCCCCGTCAGTTCGATCAAACATTTGAAATCAAATGCCCCAAGGGAACAGACCGCTCCTAACAGACTAATACGACTGGCAACACTGTATGGATCATTGAGAAAAGAATGACCGCGAATAAAGCCAGTAAGCTGACGTTATTCGCGACATTATTGTTATCGTGGTACGGGCGGGGGGACTTGAACCCCCACGGCACAAAGGCCCACAGATTTTAAGTCTGCTATGTCTACCATTCCATCACGCCCGCACAGACACGATAACCCGTCTTTATTCAAAGCTTGCGCCAGCCTCAACCCTAGATATCTTCACCTATGGGTCCAAGTGGGGCACCTTTTGCAACCAATGCGCGTTCCGACAGCCATGGGTTGTTGTTTAGCGCCTCTAACATTTGTGCTCGGGCCTCTTTTAAACGGCCCATTTGCATCAATGTTAGTGCACGCCCTGACTGTGCAGCCACGTGATTTGGCAACAGCGCCAAAGCGGCATCTAAATCAACCAGTGCACCCGCGTATTCACCGCGCAAGAATTGAACATAGGCGCGTTGATTAAAACCTTCTGCATAATTTGGGCAGTATTCGACAAGTTTATCAAAATCACTGTATGCTCCGGCGAAATCATAACCATCTCGCCGTGCAAGACCACGATCCAGAACTTCTTGGGCTTGGTCATTGGGTGCACGCAGCCATACATCCCACATTCCACTGGTTACGTCTTTTGCATCGATTGCAGATGACGCCGCCTGAGCAGAGGCTATCAGGGCATCCAACTCAGTCGAGTAATCCCTAGGCTCAGGGCAGTCTTCTGCCCACGCAGGGCCAGATATGAGGGCAATGGCAAACAATATAAGCATACATCAAATCTGGCGCATATCCTCTGCAGGTCAAGAAACATTTTCGTGGGTCCCTTAAGGTGCTTCCGCCAAAACGGTCTCTTTCACCGCTTCCATTGCTACATATGTTGAGGTGGATGCGATGTGGGGCAAGATCGAAATCGTCTCGCCTAAGAATGTACGATAGCTCGCCATATTCGACGTGCGCACTTTCAACAGGTAGTCAAAATTACCAGCAATCATATGGGCTTGTTCAATTTCGGGTATCTTGACCACGGCCGCATTGAATGCCCGCAACGCCGCATCGCGCGTATCGCTCAACTTAACCTCAACGAAAGCAACATGGTCTAATCCCAAGCGGATCGGATCCAACATTGCCCGATACCCCAAAATAACACCCGTGTTTTCCAACCTGCGCAGACGTGCTTGTGTTGGCGATTTGGACAAGCCAATTCGGTTTGCCAATTCGGTCAAACTGATGCGGCCATCTTTAGCTAGAACTTCAAGAATCGCTGTATCGAAACGATCCAATTCACAGTGGTTAAAAATCACGACAAATGCCCCATCTTCATAACAAAAAACTCCAATCCAGCCTCACATAAGTCCAATCGACTTGTATTTGTAGAATAAAGTGACCCAAACGGAAAGGGAAATCCATGCCAGACAATTTACTGCAGACGATTGACGAACACACCTACGGCGATCATGCCCCTGTGATTGAGCACTTAATTGAGCTGGCCAACCTTTCTACGCAAGATCGCTCAGAGATTGTAGCAAAGGCAGCAACTCTCGTTGGTCGGATCAGAGATGACGCGGCACCCGGCTTGATGGAAGTGTTCCTTGCCGAATACGGCCTTTCCACTGACGAAGGCGTTGCCTTGATGTGTTTGGCCGAAGCGCTTTTACGCGTTCCAGATGCGGATACGATCGATGCATTGATTGAAGACAAAATTGCGCCATCCAACTGGGGCAAGCATTTGGGCAAATCTGCTTCCTCGCTTGTGAACGCCTCGACTTGGGCCTTGATGCTGACGGGCCGAGTGTTGGACGATAACGCACCTGCCACGGCGGGCCACCTCCAATCTGCACTGAAGCGTTTGGGCGAACCTGTTATTCGTACTGCCGTTTCACGCGCAATGAAAGAAATGGGTCGTCAGTTCGTTTTGGGCGAAGACATCATTGCCGCCATGAAACGCGCTGCAAAAATGGAGGAAAAAGGGT
>JAGSGK010000280.1 GCA_023955215.1 Paracoccaceae bacterium | reverse complement strand
GCCGCAAGCCGTTGTCGCAAAAGTTGCCGAAGCCGAAGCCGAAGCCGAAGTAGCAGTTGAAGCTGAAGCTGAAGTAGCAGTAGCAGCTGAAGCTGACGTGGTTGTTGAAGCCGAGGCTGACGTAGTAGTTGAAATCGCAGCAGACGACGGCGTCGAAGCGGAAGTTGCAATTGTTGCTGAAGTTGCAGAACCTGTGACCGTAAGCGAACCAACGGCAGACGTTGTTGAACAGACCGTAGAACCTACGGTAACTGTCGCAGAAGAACCAATAGTGGAAGTCGCAATTTTGAAATCAGACGAAAGCGGGGTTGAAGTGATCAACCGCTCTAGCGCTCCTGAATTCATGTCCAATGTTGAAATCGATACAATCAGCTATTCGGACGAGGGCGATGTTTTGCTTAGCGGACGAGCCCAGTCAAAGGCTGCCTCGGTGCGGGTCTATTTGGACAATACAGTGATTACTACGTTGGATGTCGATACATCTGGTCGCTGGCGGGGCGATCTGCCTGATGTTGACACGGGTGTTTATACCTTGCGCGTCGATGAAGTGAACGTCCAAGGCGATGTTACCAGTCGCGTGGAAACACCGTTTAAGCGCGAGGCACCTGAGGTGCTTGAAGCTGCTGCTGGCGAGAGTGGTGCAGCGGTTACTGCGATTACGGTTCAAACGGGTGCAACGCTGTGGGCTATTGCACGGGACCGCTATGGTGATGGCACTTTGTTCGTACGTGTGTTTGAGGCCAATAGCGAAACGATCAAAGACCCAGACTTGATTTATCCGGGTCAGGTTTTTGATTTACCAGACTAACCAAGGCGTGTTCGTAGCCTACGTACGAAAATTTTGAAGATAGAATATGTGCTGGGTGACTGGCACATCCTAAAGGAGGGGCCTATGTTAAGGGACCCGGTATTTAGGATTGTATATGCCCCCTGAAAATTCTGACGCGCCAATTCTAACCGTTGAGCAAGAAGAACGCGCCTCTGGCATGCGTACACTGCGCAAAGTGACTCCCTATCTGTGGCCTGACGATAAACCATGGGTCAAACGGCGCGTAGTCTGGTCGATGATCGCGCTGGTCATGTCCAAGGTTGTTGCTGCTGGGACGCCATTCCTGACGGGCCGTGCCGTTGACGTTCTCGGGGATGAACGAGTTTCGTATTTAACGCTGGGCGCTATTGGTTTGGCAGTGGCATTGGGTTTGACGCGCCTGTTCAACGTTGGCTTTCAACAGTTGCGCGATGCAATCTTCGCGCCGGTTGCACAACGTGCATTGCGGGCGTTGGCGCTTGAAACCTTTGAACACATCCACCAGCTCAGTATGCGCTATCACATCACGCGCAAAACTGGGGGGTTAAGTCGGATCATTGAGCGTGGTGTCAAAGGGGTGGAATTCCTTTTGCGCTTTTTGCTTTTTTCAATCGGCCCATTGGTTCTGGAATTACTTCTGACGGCAGCAGTCTTTAGCCTATATTTCGATATACGTTATCTTTTGGTTTTGGCCGTTACGATCGGTGTCTATATCCTATTCACTTTCAAGGTAACAGAATGGCGCGTGAAATTACGCCGCGTGATGAACGAACAAGACACAGATGCCAATCAAAAGGCCGTTGATAGCCTATTGAACTATGAGACGGTCAAATACTTTGGTGCGGAAAAACGGGAAGCTGCCCGTTATGATGGTGCGATGGCTGGCTATGAAGCCGCCGCGCTTAAGACATCTTATTCTTTGGCGGGCCTTAACTTTGGGCAGTCTTTTATCATCTCGACAGGCTTGGTGAGTGTGTTGATATTGGCAGCTGTCGGTGTCGAAAATGGCAACCTTTCAGTTGGTGATTTTGTGATGGTGAACGCATACATGATCCAAATCATGCTGCCGTTGAATTTCTTGGGATCTGTCTATCGTGAAATTCGGCAGGCACTGGTGGACATGGGGCAAATGTTTACGTTGCTAGAACAGCCCGCCGATGTGAGCGATGCGGCGGATGCCAAAACTTTGAAGATCATAGGCGGTGAAATCGAATTAGACGAAGTCCACTTTGGCTATGATAAAGAACGCGCCATTTTGAAGGGGGTTTCTGTTACGGCAAAACCTGGCCAAATGGTTGCTATTGTGGGCTCGACTGGTTCAGGCAAATCCACAATTGGTCGTTTACTGTTCCGTTTTTATGACGTGTCTGGCGGCGCATTGCGCATCGACGGGCAAGACGTCCGTGACGTGACACAAGAGAGCCTGCACGCAGCCATTGGCGTGGTGCCACAGGATACGGTTCTGTTCAACGACACCATACGCTACAACATCGCATATGGTCTTGATGGCGCTACACAAGAGCAGATCGAAGACGCTGCACGTTCAGCACAAATTCATGACTTTATCATGGACTTGCCTGATGGGTATGAGACTGCGGTAGGCGAACGTGGCCTGAAGCTGTCGGGTGGTGAAAAACAACGCGTTGGTATTGCACGGACTTTGTTGAAAGACCCGCCAATTTTGTTGCTTGATGAAGCAACATCAGCGCTGGATTCAGAGACCGAACAGGACATCAAAGAAGCATTGATGCAAGCAGGGCGGGGCCGCACGGTTTTGACCATTGCACACCGTCTGAGCACGATTGCCGAAGCGGACCGCATTATCGTTCTTGAAAAAGGTGTGATTGTTGAGACGGGCACGCATGATGAATTACTTAAGAGTGATGGGCGTTATGCACAGCTTTGGCACCGTCAACAGGCTGATGAAACTGTAGGCTAAGGTTCGGTTCTCGCAACTTGGTTCAAAGGGGCTTTGCCCCCGACCTGCGGTCTCCCCCAGAGTTTGTTTGGTAAGATGAAGTAAGGGGGCCGACTGTGGCCCCCTTTTCTTATTCAGCGGGTTTGATGGACGCGGATGGGTCTTCATCGATGTCCCAAAGTACCTCGTTGCTCGTGGCCTTGCGTGCTTGTTTTTGCAGGGCCCAGTCACGTGCAGATTTGCTGGCGCGCCCTAATGACAGTTTCGCGAGTAAGCTGGCGAACCAAAGCACGTAAGTTGTTGCCCAGACCCGCATAGCCAGCAAGGATGGCGTGATCATGAGTGTGAGAACCGTCGCGATCCCAAGGCCGAAGACGACGGCTGTTGCCAGCTGCTTCCACCAGAGCGCGGTTGGGCTATCGATTGTGTAACCGCCGCCGGCGAAATCAAGGCTTAGGCCAAACATCATTGGAGCAAGGCCAGCCATTGTTGTGATTGTGGTGAGCAACACAGGACGAATGCGGTCTTGAGCGGTCCGAATGATGGCTTCGATCCGTGGCATGTAGCGTTCGTATTCCTGATAGGTATCGATCAACACGATGTTGTTGTTTACAACAATACCCGCCAGCGCGACAATCCCTGTACCTGTCATAATGATTGAGAAGGCTTGATCCATGACCAACATTCCGATCAATACGCCAGTCGTTGAAAGAACCACAGCGCCAAGAACCAGAGCGGCGTTATAGACACTGTTAAATTGTGCGAGCAGGATAATGAACATCAAACCAAGTGCACCTGCAAAGGCGTTCATCAAGAAGGCACCGCTTTCGGCTTGATCCTCTTGGTCGCCCGTCCACTCGTGTTCGAGACCCGAAGCAAACGGGTCTGTGTCGAGCCATTTGGTGAGTTGCTCAATCCGTTCGCCCGCAGTGATGGGTTGCCACTGAATGGCTTCATCTGCAATTAGGCTGTCCAATTGGGCAGCGTTGACTGCTGGGTCGAGGGATAAGACGCTGT